>CAZQWP010000016.1:0-13673 GCA_964597005.1 uncultured Methanosarcinales archaeon
ATTTGACAGTTGGACGGTATTTCGGCAAAAATAAGGCAAAAAAATACATTTACTCTAATTTTGATGCGATAAATACGCTGATTTTGAGGCAAAAATGCTCAATTAGCGTAATTTTGCGCAAAAAATTGTAAACTGTCAAATAGGTTTTCCTGACAAAAAATAGATGATTTTAGGATGAAAGAGAAGAAATTCTCTTCACAAGGGTGTGAAAACTGTCAAACTTCTATTGGTTCATATGACTTCACGACATAAATAGTAATAGTGGTGTCAATATGAACGATTTATACGTTACAGCAGCGGGGATGTCAAAGGAACAAATGTTTCGCCTTCGTCTGATACAAGGTTTTAATTTTGCTCCGATTACCGCGGATGCAGTAATTGAACTGAGCAAGGATTTCTTTCAAAGTGAAAAATCTGGTTTGAGAGATGGTCAAATACTTTATCTTGCTATATCTGAAGAAGAAGGTCCTGGGAAATGTATTCTTGATTCTAAACACGTAGAGGTTACTCTCACATTGGATGCCCCTGAGGACATGGAGATATACAGGACAGATGGTCTATCGATATACCGACAGCATGTACTTTTAAGGATAACTGAAGAATCCAGAGAGCAGAATGCTCTATTATCAATCAAAGATCTCGTAAAACTTTTGAAGAGCAGTTACAGCACTATCAAGAGGGATATAAAAGCAATCAGGGAAAGAGGTTTTTATGTTCCTATAAGAGGTGTTGTACGTGATATTGGTCCTTCATCTCACAAATCCAAAATAGTAGAACTATATGTAAAAGGTTACACTCCTTCAGAGATTCAGAGGTCGACAAAGCATTCATTGAAAAGTATAGAACGCTACATAAAAGATTTCTCACGTGTTTCGATTCTCACCGAAAGAGAAGAATGTATTGATAATATACGTTTAATCGTTGGGATTTCAGAACGTTTGGTAAAAGAGTATCAGCATCTCTATCATAAATATAAAAACGGTGACCATAAACAGAAGATAGATGAGTTGGTAAGCAATCTAGTCGCATACGACTCTCCAGTAACCTTTAAAAAAACCAGGGAGGCAATGGCATGAAAAAAGACTGGTATAGAACAGCATATGGTCCATCTGCAGCAAAGACGTACGAAACCAGCCTATTTAATCTAATAACAACTGAGTTTGGTTATATTGGTGGTCCTGATGTTGTTAAGCTGTTCACAAAAAAGATTGTTGAGTTGAATGATCAATACTATCTTCATGAAAACTTTGTTCGCCCTGGTCAAATGAGATGGCTTGTATTAAAAGCGGGACAGAAGTATTCAAAAGGTAAAAAACTAAGAGATATGCAACTTGTTCCAGTTACATTGACACTGGTAAGTCCGGATGATATAGAGGATAAAGCTAATGGTAAAAAGAAAAAGGAGCTGGTCGAGAAACTGATTGTCAGGTTATTTAATGAAACAAAGGAACAAGGTGGTGTTCTTACTGAAACGGATGTAGCAATCTTGTTAAGACTATCTGGAACTATGATATCCAACTACATTACTGATTACGAAAAAAGAACAAACGTGGTTGTACCAAGAGCAGGAACTGAAATGGATCTAGGGAAGACACTAACACATAAAAGGTTAGCTTTCCATAATTACAAAAAAAAGGTACCTACCTCTGAAAATGCTCGTCTTATAGATCATGCAACTGAATCTGTCGATAGATACATAAAAGATGGAACGCGTGTTGAAAAGTTATATACTAATGGCTATAGTGAATGGGAGATATCGTTTTTCACCGGTCTTCCTGGATATGTGGTGAAAGAATATATTGAGATTATAAAATCTCATGAAACAGAGAAGAAATCTGATGAAGATTAATATTAAAAATCAATATCAAAGTCGACTAAAGGGTCATATGAACCTATCTTGGGTTACAAGTTAATTAAGTTGGATTCCCGATAGGCTATTTTATATCTAAAAACTTTGAGCAGAAACTAATCGAAATCCCGGATAATGAACAAATGAAAATTTAGGCAAACCCATCATTACCTATAAAATACAAAAGATAACATATGAACTTATATTCACAACTTTTTTCTGTGAAAAACTATCACCAATTCAGATAAGGTGATAGATTGTTCCAGATAATAATGTAACCCATAACCAGCATCAGGAGTGAGAGTATCCATGACCACCTGAATATTCTTGCCAGGTTTTCGGGTTTCATCAAATTAGCTATGACCCTATCGGCCAGAGTTGGCCGAACCGGAGGTTCCACTTGCATGAACAGTAAAAAACCTATCCTTTGATTCTCTTGAGCCTGAAGGTGTTTTCACGCTCCATCTCTTCAAGGCGCAGCTGGATGAAGTTCATCACTTCACTAAGTTCAGGAATGACCTTGAACTCAAGGGCATTCACACGACGCTTGGTCTTCTCGATGTCTTCAAGCAGCCGTTTCATAGTTGTCTCGATCTCGGCTGCAAGGATGATCTTCTCCACAAGGTTCTCATAGCCATCTGCAGCCTCATCGATATATGAACTTGTTCCAAGTACACCGTATCCCCGATTATACATAGGCTTGCGAACGCTTGATGATTCGATCTTCGGTACAACAACACCCATTATGTTGCGGCTTTCAAGCTTGATCTGTGGGGCGTCCTTTAAAGCGAATGCTGTGGACTTCACTGTGACTGTGCCTTCAATGGAATTTGCAATACCGATCTTCTCATTTGCTTTTTCATAGGCTGCATCCAACTCGACCCGCACATCCTTTGCCCTGCCCAGGATCTCAAAGAACTCTAGGATAAGACCATCCCTTTTCATCTTCAGCAGTTTGTGACCACTCTCGGAAAGCTTGATCTTCTTCTTAAGTTCAATAAGTTCAGACCGGGTTGGCTTTACGTCCTTTATACCCATTATAGATCACTCGTTTTAAAACCTACTCGCTTTTTCCCTGATGTGCAGGATGGTACTTCTCAATGAACTTGTTATCAATCCTACTTAGCTGCACCTCAGGAAGTTCTGACAATATATCCCATGCAATTTTAAGGGTATCCTCAATACTCCGGTCCTCGTCCCTGCTCTGGCGTACAAACCTGTCCTCAAACAGGTCAGCAAACTCCAAGAGCCCCTTATCCTTGTCAGACAGAGCTTCCTTACCTACTATCGCCACAAGACCACGCAGGTCAAGACCTTCTGCATAACCTGCATACAGCTGGTCAGATACTGCCTTATGGTCTTCCCTGGTCTTACCTTCTCCAATACCAGAGTTCATCAAACGGGATAGAGAAGGCAGTACATTGATCGGTGGATAAATACCTTTCCTGTGAAGTTCCCTTGAAACCACGATCTGTCCTTCAGTGATGTATCCTGACAGGTCAGGGATCGGGTGAGTAATATCATCACCAGGCATCGTAAGGATTGAGAACTGTGTAACTGTGCCTTTTTTACCTTTGATAACACCTGCTCTTTCATAAAGCGAAGCAAGGTCAGTGTACATGTAACCAGGATAGCCACGCCGCCCTGGTACTTCTTCACGGGCTGCGCCCATCTGGCGAAGTGCTTCACAGTAGTTCGTGATATCCGTAAGGATGACGAGAACCTGCATGTCATGTTCATACGCAAGGTACTCAGCAGCTGTAAGTGCCAGTCTTGGGGTGATGATACGCTCTACTGCCGGGTCATCTGCAAGGTTCAGGAACACCACAGCTCGCTCAAGCGCACCGGTCTTCTCGAAATCCTCCATGAAATACTGGGCTTCCTCATTGGTAATTCCCATGGCTGCAAAGACCACGGCAAACTCTTCATCAGAGCCTACAACCTTTGCCTGCCTTGCGATCTGGAGTGCAATTTCATTGTGCGGAAGACCTGAACCTGAGAAGATCGGAAGTTTCTGGCCACGCACAAGGGTGTTTGTACCATCGATAGTGGAAATGCCAGTCTGGATAAAATCCTCGGGCGGCATTCGAGAATACGGGTTCATTGCCGCACCTATGATATCCGCCATCTTGTCAGGTACGATACGGGGACCGCCATCAAGAGGATCGCCGGATCCTGAAAGGATTCTACCAAGCATATCTTTTGAGACAGGCAATTTGATGGTCTCGCCTGTGAATACCACACCGGACTCATCATTAAGCCCTCCGGTACCTTCGAATACCTGAACCACTACAATATCTGCCGAGGTATCAAGAACCTGTCCTCTTTTAGTAGTACCATCCGGCAGGTTGATATGGACCAGTTCACCGAAACCTACAGGCTCTGTTTTTTCAAGAAAGATAAGCGGTCCTGAAATTTCTACAATCGTTTTGTATTCCTTGGTCATGTCTATTTGCCTCCGATCCGTGCAAATTCTTCATCCATCTTGCTCAGGACGACATTAAGTGCAGTTTCAAAGTCCTCTTCGAATTTTACCTTTGCAAGTTCGTCCTTTGATTCCAGCGTTATGATGTCTGCCATAGGCACACCTGATTCAAGTGCCGCATTTGCCATGTCACTGAACTTGAAAATCGCTTTTAACAGCTTGTACTGCTTATCAAAGGAACAGTAAGTATCAACCGGATGGAACGCATTTTGCTGAAGGAAGTATTCCCGAACCATGCGAGCGATCTCGAGAGAAAGTTGCTGGTCTTCCGGCAGTGCATCAGAACCTACCAGCTGCACGATCTCCTGAAGTTCTGCTTCCTTCTGCAACAATTCCATTGAATTGTCCCTGAGTTCTACCCAATCCGTAGCAACATTTTTCCCGAACCACTCCGAAAGGCTCTTGGAATAAAGACTGTAACTGGTTAGCCAGTTGATCGAAGGGAAATGTCTCCTTTGTGAGAGTTTTGCATCCAGTGCCCAAAATACTTTTACGATACGGAGTGTGTTCTGGGTAACAGGTTCTGAGAAGTCGCCACCTGGTGGGGAAACCGCTCCAATTACCGTAATCGAACCTTCATCACCAGAAAGCGAATTCACACATCCCGCACGTTCATAGAATTCGGACAATCTGGCAGAAAGATATGCAGGATAACCTTCCTCACCAGGCATTTCTTCAAGCCGGGATGATATCTCCCTCATTGCTTCCGCCCATCTGGACGTGGAATCTGCCATGAGTGATACGTCATATCCCATGTCACGGTAATATTCTGCAATTGTGATCCCTGTATAAACAGACGCTTCACGAGCTGCTACAGGCATGTTGGATGTGTTTGCAATGAGCACTGTTCGCTCCATAAGGGGACGACCTGTCTTTGGGTCTTCTAGTTCAGGGAACTCGTTAAGTACATCAGCCATCTCGTTACCACGCTCACCGCATCCGATATAAACCACAATATCGGTGTCACTCCACTTCGCAAGCTGCTGCTGGGTAACGGTCTTACCTGAACCGAATGGTCCGGGAATCGCTGCTGTTCCGCCTTTTGCCACTGGGAACAAACCATCAAGGATCCGCTGTCCTGTGATCAAAGGTTTGTCCGGCATACGTTTTTTGGATACCGGACGCGGCACCCTTACAGGCCATTTCTGCATCATGGTTAATTCAGTACCATCAGATAACACACAGACAGTATCATCAACAATAAATTCCCCGCCTTTGATCTCGGATACAGTGCCTGAGACATTTGGTGGTACCATGATCTTATGTTCGATGTTCATAGTTTCCTGGACAGTACCGATAACCGAACCGCCTTTGACCTCATCTCCCACGCTAACTGCGGGTTTGAAATCCCATAATTTTTCATGGTTAAGACCGCTGGCAGTCACTCCCCTCTCAATAAAGTTTCCCATTTTCTCTTGGAGTACCTGAAGGGGTCTCTGAATTCCATCATAAATGCTTTCCAGTAATCCTGGTCCAAGTTCCACTGATAGAGGCATCCCGGTGTTGATCACAGGTTCACCAGGTCTGATACCTGATGTATCTTCATACACCTGCACAGTGAATTTTTTTCCTTGAATTTTAATGACTTCGCCCATTAATCCTTCATGACCGACCTTAACCACATCATACATCCTTGGATTAATGCCTGTAACCATGGCCACGGGCCCTGCTACACGATAAATTTCACCTTTTATTTCCACAGATCTACACCTACCGATTGTTTTATTTTTTCCCTTAAATTTGAACTTTCACCAGTGCCACCGAGAATCATAACTGTTGGCTCCACAGAGTCGTTCAGTGCGTCTCGTAGCATTTGCGGTAGTTTGCTAAAATCATCATCATGAATCACGAGAATTCCGACTTCCGGGTCTTCGAACACCTTTTCAACAGTTGGTTCCAGTTGCTCCTCAGAGGTTTCGTATATCTTTTTAATACCAGCCAACCTAAATCCAGTGACGAAGTTCCCGTTCCCAATTACTGCGAGTTCCATTATAACACCAACTGTTCCTTAATAATTTCATCACTGAGATTTACAGCTTTTCCGCGTGTGGTTATACGCAGGTTGTTTATCTCATTTTCCTTGTTTACGATATAGTCCATGATAGGTACTATAGAAAGAGGATAAGCATGTGACAACCTTGCCGCAGATTTCAAGCTATGTTTTACGAGCCGGGTTTCAACACCGATCAATGATTCCATATCAGGCTTCACTGTTTCAGATATCTCTTCCCAGATGGAATATTTCTCAAGTGACTGGATAAACTCATTAAATGAAAGCGGTAACAACTTTTTAATATCATCCATGCCGAGTTCAAGTCCACCATTAATGAGCAGTTCCATAGTAATATCCTGATCGGCACCAGCCTTTTTCAACCTGAAAAGAGTATTCAGGTTCTTGACATCGATCTCAGTCCTGATGAACTTCACAAATAGCTTACGTTCTTTAGCTCTTGGATCTCTCATTGCATCCAACAGTTCATCGTAATACATCTTATCCAGTTTGTTCTCGATAACATAGAGCCTTGTCCCATCATATTCGCTCAATGCCGGGAAATACTTTGTATCCTCAAAAGCAGAGATCACGTCCTCGTATGACTCCTTAGCTGCAAGTTCCGACAAAAAAGTATAACTAAACTGGCCAGCTGATACCAGGACTTCCTTAATTTCGTGAACGGTTGCATTGCAGTATTTTCCCCGGAGAATCGATTTGATATTCCATATGTCATATTTTTTCAGGTATTCCCTGACCAAATAGTTTGATTCACCTTCTGAAATATTGATCAGTTTAGTAAAGGTCACTGCAAGGTTCCGATTCAATGCATGCTCTATCAGATCTACACCCTCGTACGTCCTTGCGAGTTCATCGACATCCTGTTTGTATTCGGATTCCTCGATAAACCGGATAATCTCATCGATCTCCATATTCATGAGTCTTGGGTATGTCTCCTTTGGCAGAAGCTTGCTCTTCATCGCCCGGACACGGGTAGCCAGATATGCATAGTTGGAACTGCCTTTTATGTAGGCTGAATTGGTTTTCTTTTTGTCCCTGAAATTCTGCAAAAGTCCCATTTGGAAATCACCCGAATAAGATATCAGAGAGCTGTTTTAATGACTGGTCATTCATATTTTTCATTATAAGGTCATATGTATAATCCAGACGAATCGTACCATCTTCATTTTCGATGACTACTCCACCTATACAGTTTATATTGCCAGCGTAGTCAATTGTAGACAATTTCTTTGCAGTTTCTTCTGAATCCCTGTTTGAGTATATCCTGCTGCCGTTGATTTGCTGTGTTTCAATTATGGCTTTTAACAGTTCTTCATTCTTTGAAGGAGGCAATACCGCAATCTTCCCAACAGCTTTCATATAGACACTTTCAAGTACTTCCTTGCGTGCATTGAGAATTGCGCGTTTGACTTCAAGATTTGAACTAGATGTCTCTTGCTGCCGCATTTTCTTGATGTCGTCTTCGGCTTTTGAAAGACTTTCGCCCATAATTTTTTTCGCAGTCTGTCGTGCCTCGTCGATTATCCTGGATACTTCAGCATCAGCTTCCGCATTTATTTTGGATGCCTCATTATGTGCCACATCCCGAATATCCTTTACAACTGTTTCGAGTCCCATGATATTACACCTTCAACAAATTTAAGAGCAAATATGCCCTTAAATTAATTTATTTGATGAGTAATGCAACAACAAGACCAAAGATAACAATAGTCTCCGGAATCACAGTCATGACCAGACCTTTACCGAACAGTTCTTCTTTCTCGGCCATTGCGCCGACTGCTGCGGCACCAATATTGCTTTCACCGATACCGGATCCAATTCCAGCCAGTCCAACTGCAAGGCCTGCGCCAATTGCTTTTAAACCTGCGGGATCCATTGTTGTTAATGCATCTACTGCCATTTTAATTGTTCCTCCGTATATTTTCTAATATATCCAAATGAATCGTATTTTCTTCCCCCACCTTCATAGAATTTAGTAAAGAACTCAACATAATGCAACCTGAGTGAATGTATTGTGGGGGAAATGATACTCAAGATGGTGTTGAACACGTGTCCCACAAGGAACACGAGCAGTGCAACAATTGTCATTATGCCGAACTTGTCAGGCATCAACATATCAAATGCTATCTGGTTAACAGTTGACGCAATATAAACTGATGACAATCCAACCGCAGCTATACGGGTATAGGACAGTGGATTGCTAAGAAGTGTGGGTAACTCCAGCGCACCGCTGATACCTTCTCCTTTAATAAGCATCAGAAAACCAATCAAAAATACAAGAATTCCGATGGCTGTTGGGATGTATCCTAATGTACCAAGAGCGGCTAAGAGCGCTCCAATCTCTATTATGACCCAGCTTCCTTTTTCAAACATGGCTGCTTTAAACCCGTGCTTTTTGTTTTCGTTGATGAAACCTAACAAAAATCCCAGATTCACGTGAATAAGTCCTATCACTACGGTCAGTGCAATCAAGGTAATTGACAGATGGGTTCTGTGGACCGGGAATGTGATCAACTCATTACCAAAGGGTGAGGCAAACAGTTCTATGGTCTCAAATCCCGGGATGAGTCCGTTGATGCTTGCATGTTCCGTATGTAAGCCTGCAAGAGGAAAACCAAATGCTTCACCATATAGTAGCCCGAATACCAGAGTTGATACCTGACAGTAAATCATGACATCCATCAAAGATTTCAGAACTTTGGATGAGATCATCTTCTTTATTCCGGCAGCCAGTGCCAGCAAGATCAGACCGTAGCCGATATCTCCAAGGATCATTCCATAAAAGAGTGGGAACGCTATGAAAATAAGGTATGTGGGATCAAGTTCATAGTATCGCGGCCGTGAGTAGATGTCCATAATCTCTTCAAAAGGTTTTGATATCTTTGGATTGTCATATTCTATGGGAACATTTTTTTCGTCCTGTTTGATGATTTCCAATCTGGTTACAAAGGCACGACCCGATGTAGCACTATCAACTGCATGTGTCAGCCGGTCATAATCTTCATCAGGCACCCATCCATCGATCATAAATGTGGAATCTGTTGTGCCAATCCTGAGAGGTGCCTCTGCCTTATGGGTTTCAATGGAAAGCAGTTCATCGCTTGCCAGTATGAACTGTGAGTACTTTGATTTGAGGGATTCGATCTCCTGATCAAGGGATTGAATCTTATTTTCAAGATTGCTGGCATCCTGATTAGCCTTTATAATCAGGTCAGCCGGCACACCGCTAATGTCCGGTACTTTAAGTTCCTTGAATTCAAACCCTGATAGAAGTTTGGATACCTGATCCTTATACTCTTTCAGGACAAACAACACGATTGTTCCTGAATTCTGATCTGAGAAAAGTTCGTACGATTGTGTGATCCTTAAAAGCTCTGGTTCGATATTCTCTGTTGCAATACCTGCAAAAACTGCGAGGTGATCGTATCCCCGGCAAAGGTCGAGGTCAACCGGTATACCTGAGAACGGAAGTAATTCTTTTGATAGGGATTCGATATCTTTTAATTGGTCTTCAATACTACTTTTTTCCTCGGCCTTTTCTGAAACCTCTTCATCGATCTTGGACAATTTTGTATCGAGTTCCTTAAACAACGAGTTTGAATTCTGTTTTGGAACCTCTTCCTGTTTAATACCAAGAAAACTAGATATCGACCTTATTTTTACAAGTTTTTTTGATACTTCTGCAGCATTTTCAAATGGCTTACCGATCTTTTGTCCAAATGCATCCTCATTGTTAAAATCTTCGATATGAAGTACATTCATGTTATGGAGTGTATCTACAGTCTGCTTTAATAGGTCTTTATGACCAACGATCACGGCACGGCTCATCTGCTTGGACTTAAGCATGTATTGCCCTCTCAAACTCAGAGATTAAGTAGTCAACGGCTTTATCTAGATTCGCCTCTGATTTTTCTTTGATCGACTCCGCATTATGCAGACCATTTTCAATAATTTTTGCATTCTCGGATTTGATCGTCTCTTGCGCAGATTTTAATGCACTTTGTGCTGATTTATGAGAATCAATCTCGGCCTGTTTGATAATCTCTCTTGCTTCGGCATGAGCATGAGCAATACGCTCATTTTTAGTAGCAATGCTATCAGAGACCGTTTTTTTTGCAAGGTTCTCTGCTTCTTTAATTTCCGATAAGATTTTATCTTTGGCCATACGAGTCCTCATTATAATTGTGAATTATTGATGTGGTAAATCAGTTCACTCCTACTGTTAACATCTATATAAGCTCATCGGTTCCATTACGCCTGCTGCCATTATTATTAATGATTTATCATTCTAATAATGTCCGGCTATGCAAACTTTACGTTACTGACCCTAAAATATGCAAACAAAATATGAATAGATCCAAGGAACAGGCTCGTCCTATTGTATCCTTGAAAAAGTCATTTAAAATATCAGTTCGGTATCTTCTCAATCCTGCACGGAATAGGTTCGCCTTCCGGAAGTGTATGGATATATTTTTTCCTGAATTCCGGATTCCGCATCATGCAGTAATCTGCCGAACATTTGTAAGCACTGTGTTTACCCATCCGTTTCCAGATGTCTGCGAGGGGTTCTTCCCGAATATTCCCAAAGGAAAGTGGAGTATACGCGCACGGCAGAACATCTCCGCCGGAAGTCACGTGTATCCAGCGTCTACCGGCAAAGCAGCCGAATAGATCAGGTCCCATAAAGTAGGGGAATGCGGTAATTCTTGGACCATCCGGTTTCCGGTTCATATTCTTCTGGAACTTTTCCAGAAGTGAAACATCTTTCTGGCTTATGACCTCATCCTCGTGGGTCATCCAGCGTCCCACAGCTATGATCTCGTATATAGACATCTCCTGCATGTCCTGCTCAACTGCAAAGTTGTAAAATTCATCAAGATCATCGATGTTGTCAGGCGAAACCACAACGAACATATCAGTCAGGAGATCTGCAGCGCGCGCGTTTTTAATTCCGTTGACCGCATCTGCAAAAGCACCTTTGCGACCCCGTACACGGTCATGTTCTTCCTCAAATGGACTGTCTATACTGATACGGGCAGCATACAATCCTGCAGCCTTAAGATCCAGTGCTCTTTGTTCAGTCAAACCGTAACCGGAAGTAAAACAGGTAGCTACGGCACGGTCTTTATCCACGCGCGCCACCATTTCCACAATGTCTTTTCGAAGCATGGTTTCACCGCCGTCGAAGGATATTAGATATGATCCCATATCAATTGCCTGTTCAATTGCATTATTGATCTCATCAAAGGTAAGTTCAGGATCTGCAACAATACCTGCCGCCCCGCAGTGTATGCAATTGTTGGGACACTTATCTGTTATTCCAATTGAGAACTGGTCTGGTATGTGTTTTTTGAGAATAAAACCAATCTCCGCACTGATAACCCTGTCAAAAACATTTCCGGGTATAGGCGGTACCCAAGTTGAAAATATGATGTTTTCCTCGTCTGAAGATATTGGTTTTTCTTCCTGGAATATCTTGTTAATGCGTTTTATAATCGGTTTTGCGACAGGCGACAGCGCACCTTCGACATCAAGCACCACTTTACCGTTTTCTGTATTTGCATTTACTTTTATTACTGATTTATCATAGACCCGCATGAGTTCACCTTTGAAATTGTAACTTATCCTGTACTAATAATAACGAAGTGTTTTTGAGAATAATGATTATTTAGGGCAACATGTCAATTGTTATATAATTAGTGATCTTTAGCAGTTTATCTGTTGCATCGCACGGTTTGAACGTTTCTATGATGCCACTTGCGCGTTCAACGTGCTTTTCTACTTCCAAGATCGATCTTTTGACTGCGTCCTTATGGGACATGCTCTTTGAGTATATCTGCGGCAATGTCATGGACTCTTGTGTTGATTTTTTGTCGTCCTGTACCTGCAGATACTCGAGGATGTCATCAACGATCTGATAGGCTGTACCCACATATTTCCCATATGATCTGCACTGTTCAGCAGTTTCATCATCAGCACCGCCAATATATGCCCCCATGGATGCACTTGCAGCAAAAAGAGACGCAGTCTTTTTGTGGATACATTCAAAATAATCGCTTTCCTTGAATTCCCCACTGCTACTTTTGATATCCATTGTCTCGCCTTCTGCCATAGCCATCCCGGCACGCCCAAAATCGCGAATGACGTTGCGCCCGTATGGTGACACGAGTTCTATTGATTTGGATATCAAATAGTCGCCGCAGAGCATGGCAGCAGCATAACCGAATCTCTTATGGGTGGATGGCATGCCTCTTCGAATAATCCCACCATCCAGCAGATCATCGTGTATCAGTGAAGCAGAATGTGTCAGTTCAATAGCAAGAGATGCACCAATGCTTTTATTTGAATCTCCACCACACATCTCTGTTGTGAGCATAAGAATGATCGGACGAATCATTTTTCCACCGGATTTGAAAATATGGGATTCCATTTTTTTCATTTCGGATGAATCATCCATGGATTGAACTAAATTGTCCATAGCAGCCTTGATTTGCCTATGTTCATCCCATTGCTCAATGTTCATTAAGTGCCCTCATTTTTCCGATAACGTATTTAATAATTGCTATAATTATCCGTTACTCTGTATATTTTGATGAACAGCCAATCACAATATTATTGGCATCGATCTTATTGCCGGATATCATTGTTCCGCCAAGGGTCACGTTTTTCCCTTCATCAAGGTTTGCAGGCAGGTTGCCAGTATATTCTACTTCAATTTCAATGGATTTGTCCTCAGCGTCTGTTAAGACAAATGATATTACATCGGGCGTGATAAGAAGTGAACCATCTTTAATGGAGCCCATGGTGTTGATCTGTTGTCCTATGTGTTCCTGTGGATTTGACTTTAGTTCTGAAACCATAAGATATCCCTGCGAGACGTCCACTCCCCACAGACCAATAACCGACACTGCGACAATAACTCCGATTGCAACCAATGTTTTCTGTTTTTTATCCATTTAAAAGCACCAATTATTGTAACCTATTAAGTTTTACAAGTTCCCGATCTAGCTGCGATCGAGCTCGAACCAAGAGTAATATATACGATAGTATCACGAACCATGTAATTGCAAAGGCTGCATATAATGCGTTCATATAATTCCTCTTATTTGTGCTTCTTTATATGTTTGACGTATTTAAATTTTAAGCATCATAGTTCATTCTGGATATCATCAAATAAATATTAATAGGGATTGCATGGTTAATGTCCATGATCCATAATAAATGAAAACAATATCATCACCATAAATACTTATTTATTTCTTTATTAAATTAACTGTGCATAACAATAAACTCCAACCTTAATAACTTTTACGAAATAAAGAACATAG
>CAZQWP010000017.1:0-13592 GCA_964597005.1 uncultured Methanosarcinales archaeon
GCGTAAAGGGTTCGGGAACTTGGTTGGAAGGGTACATATTATAGAGTTGCAGTCATAATCTATATTTACATCAACATCTACTAAGGATAAGAAAAACCAAAAGTAGATTCAAATATCATATCCTGATTTTTAACCATAATTCCAACTTCAATTTCAATCACGAGGCATTTACACAATGGCAGAACAATCGGCACACCAGAAATATGAATTCAAACGAAAACTTGAGGCGCTCAAGAAGAAAAAAGGCAGGGGTACTGAATTAGTATCATTGTATATCCCATACGATAAACAGATATCAGATGTCACATCCCAGCTCAGGAACGAGCATGGTCAGGCAGCAAACATCAAATCAAAAGTTACGCGGACCAATGTTCAGGGAGCTCTTGAGTCACTGCTTTCAAGACTCCGATATCTCAATCGAGCACCTGAGAATGGCATTGTGTACTTTACAGGTGCTGTGGATGTGGGAGCAAACAAGACAAACATGGAAACAACTATCCTTGAACCACCTGAACCTATTATTACCTACAAATACCACTGTGATTCATCGTTCTATCTCGAGACCCTGGAAGACATGCTGAGAGATAAGAAGACATATGGTCTGCTGGTCCTTGACAGGCGTGAAGCCACAGTTGGGCTGCTTGTGGGAAAACATATTGAATCATATCGGCATTTGACATCGAATGTTCCAGGCAAACAGCGAAAAGGCGGGCAAAGTGCGCACAGATTCCAGCAGCTTCGGCTCATTGCCATACATGATTTCTACAAACGGATCGGTAATGCTGCAAGCGAGGTATTCCTTACCATAGACCATAAGGATTTCGAAGGTGTTTTGATAGGTGGCCCCTCCCCCACCAAGGAAGAATTTGAGGCAGGTGAGTACCTGCATCACGAAATAGAGAAAAAAATCGTCGGGCTGTTTGATGTAGCGTACACCGACGAGTCGGGGCTTTCCGAACTTATGAATGCTGCAAGCGATACACTCTCAGACCTTGATCTGATGGTCGAGAAAAATTTGATGCAACGTTTCTTTGTTGAACTGGTATCTGATTCCGGGAAAACGAGTTACGGGATAGAACAGATCAGGGCAAATCTGGAGGTTGGTGCTGTGGATGTACTGCTGATCTCTGAGGACCTAAGGGCAGAAAAAGACATTATAAAATGTAGTTCATGCGAATATGAGACCACTTCCATACATGAATGGAAACCCGGTGAAACTGGTGAAGCAGTTGGTAACTGCCCAAAGTGCGGGTCATCCCTTGAAATTATGGAAAAAGTGGATGTCGTGGACGAACTGTCAGAAATGTGCGACCAGATGGGAACTGAGGTAGCGTTCATATCTACTGATTTTGAGGAAGGTTCCCAGCTTATGAACGCTTTTGGCGGCATGGCCGCAATATTGAGGTACAGTACCGGAATTTAGTTTTTTTATAGCAGGTGGTTTTTTGTTTTTAGAATTCAAGCAACAGGTTACTTTGATACTGAACGATGCCATGGAATCCCTGGGATTTGGAACAGATAATCTTAATCTTGAACCTTCGCAACATGCAGATATTGCATCAAAGGTCGCATTCAGGCTGACTTCAAAGCTTAAGCAGAACCCCAAGGATATCGCCGAGAAGATCGCTGCGGCTGTTGTGATACCTGATGATTCATACGTGGATAGTGTTGAGGCAGTGGGTCCGTACCTGAACCTCCGAGCAAACCACCGGTATCTTGATGAGACCGTATTAAGAATACGAAGCGAAATCGATGGCTTTGGAGGCGGGTTCCGCGAAGGCAGGATCATAATGGAGCACACCTCGGCAAATCCCAACGGACCCCTGCATGTCGGACATATCAGGAATTCCGTTATAGGTGATACCCTTACTCGTATACTAAAACGCACGGGTTATGACGTGGACACCCATTATTACGTGAACGATATGGGAAGACAGATCGCAATTGTGTCATGGGCACTTTCACACTTCAAGTTCGATACTTCAAAAAAATCAGACCATGCGATTGCGGATGTGTATATCAAGGCAAATGCAGAACTTGAAGCGCATCCTGAGAAGGTGGCAGAGATCGACAGGCTCATGCAGCTTGTGGAGAGCGGGGATGAGGAGACCATCGAGCGTTTTGACAGGGCTGTGGGTCTTGCGGTGGCAGGTATCAAAGAGACGCTGCTTCACATGAACGTGATACATGACACGTTCGTCAATGAATCGGGTTTTGTGAGGTCAGGTGCGGTTTCGAAGATCGTGGATGAGATCAAAACCACGGGACGTACTGAGATGGACAACGGAGCACTTGTTGTGAACCTTCTTAGCTACGGTTTTGAAAAATCGCTTGTCATCCAGCGCACCGACGGGACTTCACTGTATACCACCCGTGACCTTGCATACCATGAGTGGAAGGGCGAGCAGGCAGAACGTGTGATCGATGTTCTGGGAGCTGACCACAAACTGATATCAGGACAGCTCAAAGCAACCCTGAATGCCATCGGGAAGCCCGAACCAGAGATCGTTATTTTCGAGTTTGTCTCCCTGCCCGAGGGGTCTATGAGCACCCGGCGCGGGAAGTTCATTACAGCAGATGAGCTGTTCGAACAGGTGGGAGAGCAGGCATTTGTTGAGGTGGACAAGCGCCGCCCTGAAATGCCGGATGATTTCAAGAAAGAGGTTGCAGCGGTTGTGGGCATCGGGGCTGTGCGTTACGATATCGTCAAGGTCTCACCTGAGAAGTCCACGGTGTTTAACTGGAAGGAAGCCCTTGATTTCGAGAAGCAGGGCGCACCGTTCATCCAGTATTCCCACGCAAGGGCTTGCAGCATCCTTGCAAAAGCAAAGGAGGAAGGACTCTGGGACCCCGAAACAACCATCGATCCATCTGTGCTCGTGGAGGATTCCGAGGTGGCATTTATCAAGAAGATGGCACAGTTCGACAAGGTGCTGGACCAGTCTGCCCGGGAATTGAAACCGCACATCTTTGCCATCTACGCCAGAGAACTTGCGGATTCCTTCAACCAGTTCTACAGGTTCGTGCCTGTGATCAGCGCCGAGGAAGAGGCAGACCGCAACAGCAGGCTTGCACTGGTGGACTGCGCGCGAATCGTGCTGGCAAATGCGCTGGACACGCTGGGCATCGGGGCGCCGGAGTCGATGTGAAAGCAGGTTTTTTCCCACTCCAAAACCACAAAGATTTAGTAGCATCCACTTTAACTACATTCGATTGATATGGAAATCGTTGCCGATATTGGAGGAAGCCCCGGGGTTGACTGCCGCGGATTTTGCAAGTACTGCTATTTTAAAAAAGTAAAGGATGTTCCGGCTTTCGGGTGCCAATACTGTTTCCCATTCACAAAAGGCTGTGATTACTGCACGCGGGGTGTCAGGGAATCCTATGCCGGGTTCAAACCTGCACAGATGGTGATACAGTCGGTCATGCAGTCCATCCGGTTCGGTTCAGGGGAAGTAAACAAATTCACGGTCAGCGGCGGAGGGGACATTAGCTGCTATTCGGAACTAATGGACCTTGTTGCCTTCCTTTCCCAGTTCGGCCTGCCGATACATCTCGGGTACACCAGCGGCAAGGGTTTCAACACAGGCAATGAAGCACAGTTCTTTATCAAGAACGGAGTGACCGAGGTATCCTTCACGGTATTTGCAACCGACCCGGAGCTTCGGCGCATCTACATGAACGACCCCGAACCGGAAGCATCCCTTAAAGTCCTCCGGGAGTTTTGTGCACAATGCGAGGTATACGCAGCAATGGTGCTCATACCCGGTGTGAACGACGGTGAGGTTCTTGAAAAAACCCTTACAGACTTAGAAGAAATGGGTGCAACAGGCGCCATACTCATGAGGTTCGCAAACACCCGGGAGCAGGGACTCATCCTTGGCAATGCCCCCGTTATCGAGGGCGTGATATCACACACCGTTTTAGAGTTCCAGCAGATCGTGCGCGAAGCTGCAGAACGCCACAGCTTCAGGGTCACAGGCACACCCCTCGAAGACCCGCTTATAGGCTCTCCCTTTGCCATCCGTAATCACGATGATGCACTTTCACAGCTTCCGCTTATCACAAAAGAAGCGACCATCATATCAAGCAGTGTCGCATCCCCCCGCCTGCAGGAGATATTTGATAAGCTCGGCGGCAGCGTGAACGTCGCCTCCGTGAACAAAGATGTGGGATGCCTTATCACCATCGAGGATATCGAAGCACTTGACCTGTCGGATGTAAAAGAGACTATATTGATACCCGGGCGTGCCTTTGTTCATGACCCTGAGGCCAAAAATGTCCTGTGCAGGGATGGCGTTGACAGGCTGGTACGCCGCGGTCCTGACCGCCTGAGCGTTGACGGCGAGATGTCAATAGGCATGACCGAAGATGAAGTACTGAAACTTGAAATTGAACAGTTCACAGAGCTCATCCAGCATATAAACGCAATCGGGATGCCAATCAAATAAGATCACATGAAGTCCGACAATCCCATCTGTTTTGATTTGTCGTTCTCGAAAAGCGACCTGATATCGCAACCTACCAGTTCGATTCGCTGTTTTGTATAATTTGACACATTGTAGTGATTTGCAACACGCTGAGACACTTCAAGGTACTTCTTCACAGCCCCCTCATGAACTGTAAGGATCACACGCCCCCCGCATTTCGGACAGCTTCCTGTCAGTGGCGGGCGCCTGAACTTTGCCCCACATTTAACACACCGCGTACCCTGCCGCGAAAACGCCCTGAGGTTCCCGATCATATCAGGTAAGAAATGTGATTTCAAGACACGTTCTGCAACATCCGGGGCATCCACTGCACGTATCTTGTCTGCAAGCGCAAGCTGGGCATCCATTTTTTCCACCATGCTTCCAAGCGTCTTGTATGCACTGTGCAGTGGACCTGCCGCAATATCCGATGTGTCGTGTGTGAACATGAAACCATCGTACTGCTGCGGTGTTCCCAGCCGTCCGCTCACAAGATCCATCACGCCTTCCAGTTCCTTGGGATTAGTATACTCCAGGGTCGCCTCGTAGAACTCGAGCGGGTACTGGGCACACACATCGATGTTATGCGCCTCCTTGTCCACCTCACTTGGGTCGATCCGGGTTGTGAGCACAAGCGGTGCATCCATCTGACCGCCACGTTTATCAGGCAAGTAGTCACGGGAAAAATTGAGAAGTCCGTCCAGAAGCAGCATGACGCAATCCTCATCACCATCGCAGTTACGGCGCTTTGCAGCATGGAAGAACGGATGCGCATACCCCACCGATGCAGAGGTAAAACCGACCAGCCGTCCCAGCACGCCTGCCGATGTGTGCGGAGCAAGTCCCATGAGAAGCACCCCCACAATATCATCGATGGATTCTGCATTATAATAAGGTTCAACCCTGTAGTATCTCACAAGCAGGTCATCGAGGTACTGCGTGATCTTGAGAATATAGTCCGCAGCGTCATAGGATATGACAAGGTCCTGAACCTTAAGGGACACCACCTGGTCATCATTTGTAAACGGAGCCCCATGTATATCTTTATCATACCCCAGTTCCCGTAACTTTTCTGCCGATACCCCAATCTCATCAGGTCGTATATGGGTTAAGGGTATATCTGACATATCGTAGCGTATGGTTCCGTCCTTGAACGTGAACAATCCGTGCTTTGCCCTGAGCACCCCTTTTTCAAGCGGTTCAGGGGTCATGTGTTTTGACATGAGCCTCTTAACGCCCTTGAACGATTCCAGTCCCTCACGCTCACCCAGCCTTTCAAAAGCTTTCTGATAGATAGTCTTGAAATCTATATTCTGCATCCTCACCGAGGTGGTCTTACGTCCACATTTTGGGCATACATCCTTGTTTACCGAAATCCCGCATCTCTGGCAGAACAACTTCGGGACCGTGAACTCCCCGCAGTCACATCTGGATTCATGGGTCTCCCTGCTGCATGCAGGACATACTCTCTTACCAATCTCGACTTTGATCTCACCCACCCTGGCGTTCATGGATGCAGTGAAACCTGCTGCAGTTTCTAGTTTTCTGGTATTGCCGGCTGCATCGCCGATGGGGAACAGCACATGCGGCGCCGGAGACATCTTCCTCTTATCCGATTTTTCAGGACGCCCCATCCTCGCACCGATACGCATGGGTGCACGGGCACGAACGGTCATACCGCTCAGCCGGTTCACAGCATCCAGCACACCATCAGTGTCAATCTTCTCCCATGTGCGCGTAAGGTTCGGACCAAGTCCCAGGCATCGGACAAAGGGAAGCGGTTCATCGATCATTATCAACCCGTCTCTTACCCTGTGTAGCACCAGCAGATTCTCAAGGATGGTCTTTACACCGGTTGCAACCGAAGCCTCATAGGGCAGCTCCAGAAAAGAAATATCTGAACTTAGCATCCCGTTTTCCGAGACGAAAACTGCCAGTGACTCGAACTCTTCCATCGTTATATCATGCCAGAAATACGTGAACTTTGGATGCAGGGGCACACCATACCTGTCCGCGATATCAAGTGCAACCTTCTGGGTCGGGTCTTTGAGCACTGCTTCATCGATGTCCGCATCCTGAACCGCCTTCTCATATTCCTGAACCCACCATTCAAAACAATAGGAAGACGGAACTAGCGGATGGTTGTTCTCAAGAAAGTCACCGTAGTTTATCAGTATCTCGCCCACGTCTATGATGTATTCTACCTCTTGACGAAGAGAAAGTGCCTCATCCACATCGTCGATCCGGACAAGGTCCCCTGACCTGAGCCTGACCGTGGGTCCTTCTATGGAATCCACAGGTGCCATGCCTGCTGCTTTCCCCGGGCGCTCGACTTTAAGCTGGGTACCTGCAGCAATGAAATCATCCATCACTAACATACCGGCAGGGCTGATCCCTGCTGCTGCAAAAGAGGTATTGCGAGATCTACCATACCGAAGACGGAAACCTCCGGGGCGGGATGGATGCGAGAATACCGGACGTCCGGCGATGAGGTCACGCAGGTACTTGTCTTTGGGTTTTACCTGAACCTCCGCGTCATCATCACTGCTCTTTGCACCGGATATCATGCCATCAAGCCAGTCCCAGCCATCTATCTTGAGCTTTTTAACATGTTTCTGTATCTTTGGTGCTTTGAGTGCCAGCCCTTCTGCAAGCACCAGTGCCATGCCGCCTCGTACCCTGTTCGTAGCGACCCTTTCAAGGTCACGGTGTCCTTCCACTTCTTCCTTTTCTGTTGGTTCGCCGTCAAGGCATACGGGACAGTTCTCCACAATCAAACGAATTTCCGCTTCAGAGGGCATATACTGGAGATTTGCAAGACTGCGGTACCGAATGATTTCCTCCACATATCGCTCAACCTCTTCTTTGCGGGGTTTGTACCTGTCAATGCCAACACTGCGGCGCACATAATCCCCGACAAGTACAGACAGTGCCTGAGCCGTGCCACCAGCACTGCGGATGGGGCCTGCATAGAATATACTCAGGTATTCTGTTCCATCATCATTTTTTTGAATTTTTACACCATCGATTCCCTCGATGGGTGCTGCAACCACGCCTTCTGTGAGCATGGCGACCGATACCCTGATTGCAGCTTCCACTGCCTCTACCTTTGAACCAAAAGAACCGACTGTGCCTTCTGACACCTCTTTTCCGATAGCAAGTGCAGCCTCCTCACGGGACATGGTTTCTTCCAGTCTGCGGATACATTCTGCTACGCCTTTGACACCGATCAGGTTCTCCACCCTGTCCGCAAGGTCCTTTGCAATCGGGATCTCAACATAGGGTTTTGGATCCCTCCCTCGCGAACGCGCTGTATTTGCGAGTTCAAGTTCTCGCTTGAGCCTTAATTCAAGCCCGTTGAAATAATCCTGCATTGATTCGCTTGCTATTAGTTCAGTCATGGAGGCAATCCTTTTTTCTTGGTGTATATAATTTATAAAATAATGTTAGTCCGACTCTGTCGGACTCCTTGAACGTGAGTCCAAGGTCTCCAGGTAGATCCGACAGAAGGGAAATATTTCTTGTTGGATTTAGGGGGTTGGGGATTAAAAAGATGTTGTTAACGTAACGTGAAGAAACTAAACATACTTACTATTGATATCGATTTAACATCCTAAACTCTCATCAGTATCATAATCATTATTATCTACTTCCGCATATAATTTCCACCGGAAATACAGGGGTAATGATGAAAAACACACGCTAAGACATTTTTTAAGAAAATGTGATAATGCCAAACCCGTATACACCAAAAATTCACCCCATTTTCCGCATCTGGGTCCTTGCTATTAAATTTGATCCCATGGTGTAGATAAATATTATAATACCAAGCCAGAGGATCTGATCCCCGATCTCCTTATAGCCAACCAATGGAAGCAGCAGCCCTGCTGCAAGAACGAAAATGTTTACCTTATTTATCTGCTTGTTCCTCTTCACAATTGCAATATACTTCTGCTTTGCAAGCATATTCTCCTTTTTTTCAGTTTTCAATATATCCACCTTTTTAACTTCATCTGAGCAGGTAAACCTTGAACCTAGAAATAATATTTGTTATTTTTCCCTGCACGATAAGGAGAATATCCAACTAGCCTCAAAAACCTGCACTTCTAATTTGACAAGCCATTCAAACTTGCCCTTACAACATCAAAATATCTTACCGTCCCTGTAAAAAGATAAATTAATATAGATATCTAGCAAATATGTTTAGAATCCTGATGCTTTCTGGCACAAGAACATTTTGTGGGGATATCTCTGGAGGAGAATATGGAACAAAATGACATTACTTGGCTTAGTGCCGAAGTTGAAAAATGGGAGAAACTGGGTATTATTGATGAATATCAAGCACGTAAAATACTTTCCATGTACGGGCTTGAAGAGGCACCACCTGAACCAAAGCTTATGCCCGCTAAAGCAGTGTCAAAAGGAGAAAGGACATCGAAGATAATCACGATAGTATCAATGCTTGGTGCAATCCTTGTGGGAGTTGGAATGATACTCGTTGTTGCCTCAAACTGGAGCAAGATTCCTGATTTTCTCAAGCTGGTACTGTTATTCAGCACAACGTTTCTGACATATTTTATAGGCTGGAAATTGAAGTTTGAAACGCAATCGTATCCCAGAGTCGGGGATACGTTGCTTTTCTTGGCGTCAGTATTTGTTGGTGCAACGATATTTCTGACAGCACAGATATTTAATGTAAATACGGGTGCCCACTGGCTGGTTCTGCTATGGTTTATAGCTATATCCCCCATGGGGTATGCCTTCAATTCGAAATATATTATAGGGCTTGATATTTTCACTTTTGCCCTTTGGATGATCATGTACACAAGTACTATGAGTCAGTCCCTGAACGGTTTTGAGGCGTTCATGCTGTATCTGCTCTTCGGTATCAGTCTGTATGGTCTGGGGCAGTTGCATATCACACTGCATAAATACTCTCACTTTCGGATTCCATATCAGACCGTGGGGTTGTTCTTTATCTTGACCTCGTATTTTTATTTCAGTCTGAAAAGCCCCTACGAACAACATTTCACGGAAATTGCCACAACCAGTACTATCCAGTTACTGTTTATTGTATTTGGTATAACGTCTATTGTTTCTATTATTGGTACTATCACTAAATATAAAGCATACAGGACTGTCAGGCATGAGTTTTTTGCACTCCTTCTGGCTTTCCTGGGATGGATTGTTATCTGGTTACTGACATTTTTCAGTGAATCACTGACTGTAACCAGCACCCAGTATGGGTACAGCTACACCAGATTAGATCCAGATGTGGCTACAATTCTGTTTATCTCATTCAATTTGATGCTGTTCATCCTGTCCATCGTGAGCATCCTGATAGGATACAATAAGGCAGTTGTGCCTTTCGTAAATCTCGGCATGTTCTTTTTCGTTGCGGGAGTCCTGCATCTGTATTTTACGACGCTGTATGAGCTTTTGCCAAGATCGCTGGCATTCATTATCGGAGGGCTCATTCTCATAGGGTGTGGTCTGTACCTGGAAAAAAAACGGAAGGAACTTATTTTGGGCATGGAGGCTTATCAAGGCCGAGAGGGGCATCTGCATGGATAGGAAACAGTTCTTGCTTTTAATGCTCATTCCGGCGGTTGTCATCCTAGTATTTTTTGGTGTTAAATTTTTCACTGCAACTATGGGGGAAGAGATTTTGTTAAAAACTGAGCCTGTTGATCCCAGAGACCTTTTCAGGGGAGATTATGTACGGCTGAGCTATGAAATTTCAACCATTGATTTAAATAATGTGCCTTATGATAGTGTTTTTTCAACCGGTGATACCATTTATGCGACATTATCCAAAAAAGAGAAGTTCTGGACAGTTGATTCGGTAAGTCATTTCATTCCCCAGCTAGCTGAAAACCAAGTGTGTATGAGGGGAAGTTTGACATCTTCAAGTCAAAGCGACAATAGAGTGTGGGTTGAATGGGGAATTGAGAGCTATTTTGTGCCTGAAGGGGAAGGAAGGGAGATTGAAAGAGAGAGAAATGCCGGGAATACATCTGTGATTGTCTCGGTGGATTCTACTGGCTCTTCTGTCCTAAAGGAGCTTCTGATAGATGACGAACCTGTGGTTTTTGAGTGATATGGTAGTTATCATTTGAGATAATTATAAGAGGCGAATGCCCTGAGGATTAACAAGTAGAATAGAAGAAGAGGACGAACCTATAGAACTTGACAAACGCTACAACCAGCAAGAAGCTGACGAATTTGTATTTATCAACATCACACCATCCCATAAGGGTCGGACACCATGATAAATATAATCGAGCACACCGCCAACGAGGTATTCGTTCCGTCCATAGTCGGCTGCAGGGGTCATTTCTGAAAAATGGGTAGACTTTTAAGTCGAAAAGCTTTGGATTTCCTTATAGAGAAATGCAATCCACGCATAGCAGGTCAATCAGCACTATCTCCGGTCCACCAGCCGTTTTGGTCGACCTTTTACCCGGTACAATTCCAGTCCTTCTGGACCTGTGAAGTTAAAAATGATCTTGAAAGTCTCTTCCGCATGCGACCGGGCAAGTCCTGGTTTGAACCGGAAAAATGACTTAAGAAAATTTTCAGCCACCACATCCTGATCGGATTTTCCAGGATCGATGCATTCCATGCTTACCCTCAGGGTAGTCTCACCCTCGTCATCCCCACCATACAGGAATGCCTCATATTCACCTGTCAGGTATTCCATGTTCTCCCGCTGGAACACTCCACGTTCCACATCCACCTTGTTGAACGGTGTCCCTGTTACCCAGAAAGTTTCAGCTTCCCTCTGGGGAGTGCTGATCTTCATATGCGTGCGCCCGCATTCACATTGACCACGTGTGAGCACCACAGTAGTGTCTTCAGTATCGTAATTAAGAAGAATGGTACCGCTTTTTGCTCCTTCCGGAAGCAAGGTGGTAAGCACAGCCCTCCCGCATTCCCCATCGGCTACAAATTTTTCCACACCGGGGTCGTATATGTCCATATGTACGAAATCTTCAGGCACATGGAGACCGTTCTGTTCAGTACACTCGCCGCACATGGTTCCTTCCGTGCTGCCGTAGGTGTTGTAAACGTCACAACCCCAAACCTCAGACAGGTATTGCCTGGATTCTTCGGCAAAGCTCTCCCCGCCCACAACAAGACGCTGGATGCTCGATCCCTGCGGGTCTAATCCCTCTTCGGACATTCGATGAGCCAATCTGAGAAGTTTGAAAACACTTCCCACTATGCCTGTGGGCTGGTATGACCGGATCACACGCACCGGAAAGGTGCACTTCCCTTCGGGGATAATGGTCATGCCGATCTCATTTGCAGCAGTGGTCATCATATTGGCGCCCACGTTCATGCCGTAGGATGCACAGACAACCACCTTGTCACCGGCACCTAAACCCTGTGAAACGAATATCCGGGCATATTTTTGTGCATATCGTTTCCAGTCATCCCATGTGAGAAAGAATGATTTTGGTGTGCCACTGGTCCCGCTTGTTTCGTGGATAGTGTATATATCGTCCCAACCAGCACTCTTGAATAAAAAATCGCTCACTTCGGGGGGCTGGTGTAACCTTATGGTTTCACCCGATATGATCGGCAGTTCCAGCAGGTCTTCATGCGACCGGATATCTTTTGGATTGATTCCATGTTCACTGAACCACTTCCTGTAAAAAGGAGAGTTTTGTGCAGCATAGTTGACAGTATATCTTATCCGTCCATCAACCAGTGCATCCAAGTCTCCACGTTCCATCGTTTCAATAGTCTCGTTGAAATACTGATCTTTCCCTGTCCCTGTCACGTTCCCATCTCCCACCATTATTGTATGAACCTTTTCTATTTAAAAGGATGCTGTTGAGGCTCAGGAGAAATCCTAGTTATCAATGAATTTTAAATGCACTTAACAGTCTTAATCTTTTCTTGTTTATTTACTATTTCTCATCTTGTTAATTAATTATCAGGAACCTTGGGATTAATTGCGTTGCATGATTGTGTTTTTAACTAGATCTTTGAAAACCAAGTCAAATCCATCAAAAACAGTTACTACAGAAACTGCTAAAAAGCCCCAAAAAACATCATATCTCGATGATCTTATCAGCCGCCTTCCTCAACCTGTTGAGAACCGCAGCCCCGACGCCCTCATGCTTCACCGAACCATCCACTATGATCACATCCACATCCCTGCCATCCAGCCAGCGCAGACCCGTAAAAAGGCTTCTTGCGGCTTGCTCTGGTTTGTCCCTTTCACCGAGAGAGTACATCTCGTCCGCAGATATATGTGATGTGGTCTCGTCAGTTACCAGCAGCCCCACACGCATACATTTTTCATGACCTTCTGCCACCAGTTCGGATATCCTGTCCGGCACCTCCATGCCGTTGCCCTCAACAAGCACCACCTCTGTCTGCGGTGAATAATGGGTATATTTCATGCCAGGTGACCTTACAGCTTCCCCCTCACCAACTACCCTGTCGGTGTAGCCGGTAATCGCATCTCCTGCGCATTTCCTGATGTCCTCGATCCCGATGCCACCGGGTCTGAGTATCACCGGGATATCCCCGGTCACATCCACCACCGTGGATTCAACCCCTATCCTGACAGACCCGCCATCGATCACAGCATCTATCCTTCCTGCAAGGTCGGCGATCACATGCCCGGCATCCGTGGGGCTTGGTCTCCCTGACACGTTGGCGCTGGGAGCGGCAATGGGCGTGTCTGCTTGCTTGATCAGCTCAAGGGCAATATGATTATCAGGCATCCGCACAGCCACCGTATCAAGACCGCCTGTTGTGATATCCGGCACGATATTCTTTCTATTAAGTACCAGTGTCAACGGACCCGGCCAAAACGCATCCACCAGCCCGGCGGCATATGCAGGCACATCCATGGCAAAGTAATAGAGTTGCTCTTTTGCTGCGATATGGACTATCAAGGGGTTATCAGCAGGTCGCCCCTTTGCCTCGAATATCTTGCGGACCGCAGCAGGGTTCAGTGCATCGGCTCCTAGCCCGTATACCGTTTCTGTGGGAAACGCGACAAGACCACCTTTTTTGAGGATGAGTGCAGCCTTTTTGATGGTTTCATCAAAGTTGCTGCTGTCGACCTTAAAGACCTCTGTTGTAATGTTCATCTGCTGC
>CAZQWP010000018.1:0-13393 GCA_964597005.1 uncultured Methanosarcinales archaeon
AAACAATTTAACGACGCATACTTATACAATAAATAGTTATAACAAAACTTCATGAAAGTGATCTCTGTAGTGGGCCACAAGAAATCCGGCAAGACCACGCTGGTTTTACAGCTTGTGAAGGCGCTCTCCGGCATTGGTCCTGTTGGTACCGTAAAACACATGGTTTACCACCGTTTCAACCCAAAAGACACGGATACAGGCAAGCATTTCGATGCCGGTGCAGAGGTTGTCACAGCGATCACTGAAAATGAACTTGTCGTAGTAAAGCACAGACCCTCTACTGAAGTGACATCTCTTGAAAGGTCACTGGATGCACTTGCTGACAGCGGCATGGATTTTGCAGTTGTTGAAGGTGACAAAGAAAGCTCGCACCCCAAGATATTGCTGGGTGAATATACGAGTGCACAACTCACAAATATTGTAGCAAGATTACCTGCAAATGCTGACTGGGACATCGATGAACTGGTGAAGCTCACCTGCGCCCAGCCGGAATGGGTAACCCTTGATCACCTGATCAAAAAAGTGCGGCAAAATCCTGCAATAAGAAAGTCAGGAGCCATCGGTATCTTTACAGGAATAGTACGTGAATATACCGGAAAGACGCAGACGCAAATGCTTGAATTCGAAAAATATGAGGGTATGGCGGATGAAAGTATCAGGCGCATCTGCACTGAACTCAAACAAAAAGAAGGCATACTGGACGTTTTGATCCATCACAAGACCGGCAGGATCGATCCGGGTGATGATATCCTCTATATTGTTGTCGCATCTTCTCACAGGACCCAACTGTTTCCGGTTCTAAGTGATGCTATCGAACGCGTGAAATCCGAGGTTCCAATCTGGAAAAAGGAACTCACGTTTGACGGTGAGTTCTGGGTTCATGACCATGAGTAAATACTCTGCAAGGTATGTTTTCACCGAATTTTCTATTAAATTTTATTCAATCAACTGGATCCGATAATAAGGGGTACAAGTCTGTTCTGGTGACTTTCAACGTCTGAGGAAGAGGCAGATTTTAGCCATTTCTCACCTGCGTGGATCGGATGGTCACCGCAGATAAAAAACAACGTCCCTTTTCCTGAATTTGAAAATATCTGCCCCAAATTTCCATCTATAGTGCTCACAGCGTAGGTCATTTCTTTCCATGAGGTGGCTCTATGTGCGTACCGATCGATTGCCCGGAGGTGTACTGCCAGGACGTCAGGGTTGCCTTTGAGTGCAAAAATAGCAGCATCCGTGATTTTTCTGTCGTATTCGATGATGTCCTTTGAATCCGGAACACCGAATGCTTCAACAACGCGTCCTAAAAACGAATCCGCTCCACGGGTTTCAATAACCACTGAAGACTTCCGTCTGGCTTCGTGTCCCCATTCCAGGATCGATTTGATCTTTGGGTTCGACGCATCCTTCGTCCGCTCTACGTAGATATCATCTGTTGCATAAATGTGATGCTCCTCCGGGTAATATCCTGTAAATATGGAGGCTATTGCTGGTGTGGTGTAGTCCGCAGTGGACCTGCATCGTAAAAGGATCCCGGATTCAGCAATTCCCCGCAGGTACGGCATAGTTTTGCTATAATGGTTGTATAATGAGTATCCAAGACTGTCGACGATTATTATCACTGCCCGATGGCATTCATGCTCTTTCGCGTACTCAACTACTTCTTTCAAATAAGTGCCATCAGGCGGTACCATTGGGATATTAAGGATTTTCGAGATCGTTGGCGCTATATCAACAAGACTGCATTCGTAAGACTTCACATACCAGAATTTGCATATCAAGTTATATATGTTACTGAGGGATATCTACCTTTTGTATATAATATTTTTTCACGTGAACCATTGCTACAAGGCGGTAAAATATGCTAGATCCCGTATCCAAAACAAAAACAAAAAAGATTCTCAGATCGATATACGAAGAATCGCTCAAGGTACATGAACTGGATCATGGGGTGCTTGAGGTCGCAAGCAAGGTGCCCTTGAGAACAGCCCATGACCTCAGTGTGGATTATACGCCAGGTGTTGCGGAACCATGCAGGTTGATCGCAAAAGATGAGAATGAGGTGTACAGGTACACTTCGAAGGGCAATTTTGTTGCGGTCGTCACCGACGGTTCAGCAGTGCTCGGGCTTGGCAATATAGGACCTTATGCAGCAATGCCTGTTATGGAAGGCAAAGCTATCATTTTTAAGACACTGGGAGGCGTGGATGCGTTCCCGATATGCCTTGATACCACTGACGTAGAAGAAATAATAAAGACCGTGAAGCACATCTCACCCACATTTGGCGGGATCAATCTTGAGGACATTAGCGCACCGCGGTGTTTTGAGATAGAGGACCGGCTTAAGAAAGAACTGGCAATTCCGGTATTCCATGACGACCAGCATGGGACCGCGATCGTGACCATTGCAGGGCTTGTGAATTCATTAAAGATAGTTGGGAAGCGCATGTCTAATGTCAAGATAGTTCTCAGCGGTGCAGGTGCTGCAGGTGTGGCGATCACAAAAAAACTTGTACAGGCTGGTGCTAAAGGAGAGAACATACTTCTGTGCGATAGCCGTGGTATCATATATGAAGGACGAGCTGAGGGCATGAATCCTGTGAAAGAGGAAATTGCAAAGATCACGAATACAGAAAGGATATCGGGAACACTTGCAGATGCGTTTGTTGGTGCAGACGTGTTCATCGGTGTCTCAGCAGGCGGGATCGTGAGTATGAAGATGGTACGTTCCATGGCTTCTGATGCCATAATATTCGCAATGGCAAACCCGGTCCCTGAGATCATGCCAGACGATGCGAAATCCGCTGGTGCACGTATCATTGCAACAGGAAGATCTGATTTCCCAAACCAGATAAACAATTGCCTCGGTTTTCCCGGAATTTTCAGGGGTACGCTGGATACACAGGCACGCGATATTAACCCGGAGATGGAAATGGCGGCAGCACATGCTCTCGCTGAGATTGTCGAGAGATCAGAACTTCGGGAAGATTATATTATCCCCAATCCGCTGGATGAGCGGGTAGTTCCAATGGTCGCAGCAGCGGTTGCAGAGGCAGCCATGCGTAGTGGTGTTGCAAGGATTACGGTCACGCCGGATGAAGTTGCAGATCATGCCCGTGCACGGGTCAAAAAGAAAAATTAGAGGTTATCTGGATTATCATTCAAAATAGCAGTCCACCACCATTTGGCCATATCTATCAGATCTTTGCTGAACTGTCCGGAAAGGCGGTATTCACGGTTTTTGTTAGAGATCAGACCTGCACCGAGGAGCTTATTGCGCATTGCATAAAATGAGGCGCGACCCGTATCAAGTTCTTCGATGATTTCCTGCCATTCATTTGTTTTTATTGGATTACCGCTTCGCTGGCGTTCTTCAACCATCATGAGAAATTTCTGTCCACGAACAGCAGTAGCATCTTCCTGGAATAAGCGGCGCATAAGGCTATAATATGGATCCCGTGAGTGGGTTACGCGGGCATTGGCATCGGATTGGATAACTATTGTTGTAGATGTCCTTGGTGCGTCTTTTACAAGTGCCATGTCATTATACGCTTTGATATAAAATCAGATTGTGACAGGGTTGATCGACGACTCAGAATCAAGAGCAGATTTAATTAATTCCACATACTCTTCTTTCAAAGAATAGACTGTGGGGGTTTTATACGATTCTTTGTGCGCTCGAAGAATTCCAAGCTTGGAATGGATATATCCTACCATGGATGCGACCGCACTTCGGGACACATCGTATTTTTTTGTAAGAGCAGTATGCAAATCGTCTACAGTAGTCCTTTTAGCTTTTAAAAATATAGACAATATATTGCGACGAAGTCCATTAACATCGAGTTCAATGAATTTTTCTAACCTACGTTTTATCTTAGACTTGATGGAACTCATATTAGCCACCTCTAAGTAACTGTCAAATATTGTTCTTAGAACTATATATAGATTTGTACATTACGATGCTATTAAATTCTTTGATTTTGACTTTGATTGAAGTCATTGTTTAAAAACATCTGGTTTTGGTTTTCAATGCAAAGTGGAAATCAATGATTTTTAGTACTTTCAAATCCACTGTACCCTGGGTCATTCATGTATGATGTGATAATAGTAGGTAGCGGTCCAGCAGGTTCTACAGCTGCAAGGTACGCAGCTGCAGCAGGTCTGCATACACTGCTCCTTGAAAAAAAAATACTGCCAAGAGTAAAACCCTGCGGGGGGGCGCTTTCTGAATACGCCATTGCAAATCTTGGTATCGAGGTTCCGGATTCGCTGATCGAAGGAAAATGTTTTGGTGCAAGGGTATGGTACAAAGAACTCAGCATGGAATTGGACACAAACGAACTTTTGACGTCATTCATTTCAAGGAACAGGTTTGATGCCTATTTGACCAGATGTGCGGTGGACATGGGAGTGGAACTCAGGGAAGGTGTACACGTCAGGTCAGTAAATACCGGGAATGACTGTGCCACCGTGGAAACAACAGAAGGTAAAATCAAATGCAGGGTAGCGATTGGCGCAGACAGCGTGCACAGTGTCTGTGCCAGAAATGTAAGACCACCTTTTAGTTTCGAAGAAACTGCATTTGCCCTGGAAGCCGAAATACCTGCCACAGATGAGTACATCAGCAGACACGCTTCAAACAAAGCGGAATTCTATTTTGGTGAGCTTCCAAACGGCTACGGGTGGGTATTCCCAAAAAATGGGTACTTTTCCGTGGGTATCGGCAATATTGGTGCACCTGTTCCAAGACCTCTGGATGAATACCGCCGTTTTCTCAAGAAACTGGGTTTTGGTTATGTAAAACCAAGAGGACATTTCCTGCCAGTTGGAGGGGTGCAGAGAAAAACGTACGCTAACCGAATGTTGCTTGTCGGTGATGCGGCCGGCTATGTGGACGCTTTTTTAGGTGAGGGTATCGCATATGCTATCATGTCAGGAAAAATCGCAGCGGAAACCGTCATCGATGCCTGCCGGACAAATGATTTTTCAGAGAGTACACTTGCTACCTACCAGACAAGATGTGCACATAATTTTGGGAGCAACCTGAAATATTCGCTTATATTCTCTAAGATCTTTTACCGGTATCCTGACATGTTTTCCAGAATGCTGGTAACCAATGAAGCGATGCTTTACAGGTTCATCCATCTTCCAACAGGTCATTTTGGCTACCTGTCTTTTGTCAAATGGCTGGCTCCCCGTCTGCCATACTATATCACAAAGAACTTTATAGGTACCCGGGCTAAAAATTGAACATGGATGTTCAAGAACTCATCAGGCGGCTCAAAAAAAGGTATCCAGTGAACTTTTTTTACCGGAGCCGCGACCCATTCTATGTGCTAGTCTCAACCGTACTTTCCCAGCGTACACGTGATGAGGTCACTTACCTTGCTTCTGGACGCCTGTTCGAGAGATTCGATTCACCTGAAACTATGGCACTAGCAGATGTGAACGAGATCGAAGACTTGGTAAAGGAGGTTGGGTTCTACCGGGTAAAGGCACAACGTATCAGGCAGATATCGCAGATACTTCTGGATGAATATGGGGGTACGGTCCCAGATGATATGAACGATCTTCTCAAACTGCCGGGTGTGGGGAGGAAGACCGCAAACTGTGTGTTAGCGTATGCATATTCCAAAGATGCGATCGCAGTGGACACTCACGTCCACAGGATATCAAACCGTCTCGGACTGGTCAACACAAAAACACCTGAACAGACAGAAGATGCCCTTAAGATGCACATCCAGCAGGATATGTGGAAGGACATCAATGAACTGTTCGTCAAATTCGGGCAGGACATATGCCGTCCTGTATCCCCAAAATGTGATATCTGCATACTGGACGACATGTGTCCGAAGATTATCTGAAGAGCGTCGTTAAGCCAGAGCTCACAACAATAAAAATGAGTGAAAGAAATGGGGCCGGGACCGAGAATCGAACTCGGATCGTAGCCTCCACAGGGCTACAGGATAACCACTACCCTACCCCGGCATTTCGGATAGGTGCTCCTTGTTTGAAGCACCTTATAGATGTACCTTTGTTAAATAAACTTTTCCTTCGGGTAGATGCATGAAAAGACTGAGACCACACGTCTCACAGCTTTGATATCACTATTTGCGATGCCTTTTCTCCCGAAAGCAGCATACCCCCGAAAACCGGACCCATGCGGGGCGCACCTGCAACGGCATTTGCCGCCATACCAGCAACAACTAGTCCCGGATATACTTCTTTTGTGGTTTCCATCAAGAGACGCTCACCACGGTCTGCCCACATTGGTTTTTCTCCAACGACACCTAGATCACCAAGCTTTGAACCCGGGATCTTGCGCTGGACGATATTGCATATAACTGCCTCGTGCCCGGTCCCATCGATCACCATCTTTGCGCGAACCGCAAGGGGGTCCACATGAAGTTTGCCAATCTCAACGGCAGTCCAATTGATGACAAGCCCGCTAACTCTGTCATCCTCACGAATCATGACATCCTCGACATTTACCAGATTGAATATTTCGGCACCTGCAGCAACTGCACCAGTTGTAAGTCTTGCAACGGATTCTATAGAACTTGCAACATAGTACCCTTTTTCGTATTCATGATACCCAATGTTAAAATCGTCCAGTATCCTGCATGCTTCTTCCTGCACAACGATTCGTGGGAACATCATTCCGCCAGCCCACATCCCGCCTCCGACAGCAAGTTTTTTCTCAAAAAGAACGGTCTTAAGACCTGCTTCTGCAAGATATCTGGCAGCCACAAGGTTTGCAGGCCCTCCGCCAACCAGTGCCACATCCACGTCCGTGTGGTCAAGGAATACTTTTAAAAATTCGTCAACAATTGCTCTTGTGATTGTAATCTCATCAAGTTCCATTATTAATGCCTCATAGATGCTTGGATTTACACTCTGATATGATCCATGCATCTTATAGTTGTTGGAGAACCAGAGTTCCTGCAAGGCAAACATGGTCTTATAATAACAGATAAGATGCGCAGTTATTGTGGCATTCTGCGCTGGACAGCACGCTCTATGGGTTCAATGCGAAGCATTTCTTTCCCATCCTTATATATCCTGACAATTCCCCCTGATTCAGAGACAACGATTGCTATTGCTACGGTGTCCCTGGTAATCGCGGCTGCGGACAAGTGCCGCCCTCCAAGACCTTTCTGGATGTTCAAATCCTTTGCATCGATATCAAGGTATCTTCCAGCTGCATTAATGATGCCTTTTTCTGATACAACAAAAACTCCGTCAAGCTGTGTGAACTCTTTAATCGATTCCCAGTTTAGTTTGTTCGATATATCCTTGTCTTCGTCTTTATGCCCGGCATAAGGGTTCAGTACCATCTGATGCGAACGTTTCATAACTTCATCCATATCACCAATTATAAAAGCAGTAGCAATTTGCTTGCCTTCGCGTCCACTTGCTGCGATGTCAAAGGATATTATAAGCGCTGCTCGCATAATTTCAGGCAAGACCCGTTCCTCACATTCCCTAATCGCTTTCACCAATTGGCTTTCTACGAGATTATTTACAACGATGGCAGTTGAATTTTTTGTTTCCACAATACCGATAACAATACCTTCCTTTAACTCCCCTAGCATATGTTCGATAGCGGCTGCATTTTCCACATGTTCAACCTTTCCTGCAGCATCTTGTATAATCTGGTCAGATATTGTTTTTGCCTGATCTTTCTTCTCCCCACCGGTAAATATTAAATGGTCAATAATACTTCTTGGTCTTTTGGATGCATAATAGATTGGTATCTCTGTGAATACGTTCTCCAATTGGATATTTCCAGATATCATTATTGCAGAAGCGTGTAGTTCTTTGGCTAGACGTATCGCCATTTTTGCAACTATGTTCGTACTATCCATTTCATCCCCTGATGTATTGTATTATCTACTTGATATATTAACTTTTAACACATAAGTATTGTTTGCTAAATCTACAATAAAAAATACTACATAGTCCAGAATAGTTCAAGTTTTTCAAAAACATAAGGCTTGCTGTCAGAATAGAAACAAATAAAAAGATGCATATTATGTTTCAAAAAGCATGATCATTGCGACAAAAGAAAATAAATTAAATGTTCACCGCAACTCATAAACAATTTTCATGATCAAGGATACTTATTTATCGACAATGGAACATATCAAAGGGATAAAATAGTTAAACTCCTAGAATAGATACATAAAACGGAGATTAAACTCTATGGAACGGATACTTACATACATCCCTAATCTGGATGATGTTCTAAATGGTGGGATTCCAAAATATTCCATAAATATCATTGCGGGCACCCCTGGGACTGGCAAAACCATTCTTGCACAGCAGATGATTTTCAATAATGCCCGTGAGGGCAAAAAATCGATATTCATGACAACTGTTTCCGAGCCCTCGGTCAAAGTCGTGCGCTACCAGAAGGAATTTGATTTCTTTGATCCAGATGAACTGGGAAGGTCTGTTGTCTATACCGATCTTGGAGAGGTCATCCGGAGGGATGGCACGAAGGGAGCACTTGAAGCAATGACACAGCTAGTTAATGAGCATTCTCCTGATATACTTGTGATAGACAGTTTCAAGGCACTCCATGACCTATCACCCTCGCCTGTTGATTTCAGGAAGTTCCTTTTTGAAGTCGCAGTTAAACTTTCGTCATTGAGCACAACTACATTTTTACTGGGTGAATACACACTCGCCGATGAAGAGGATATGCCCGAATTTGCGGTTGCTGACAGTATGATATACCTTACTTATGAGAATGGGAAGCGCAAACTGGAAATCAAGAAGATGAGAGGTACCGATTTTCTGCCAGGGAAACATTCTGTTAAGATCACCAGTCACGGCATGACAGTGTATCCACATATAAAGCCGAAGATTCGCTCATTTGATATCCTATCTGAAAAGGGTTTCATTCCCCGCGTGCTTACTGGGATCCCGGGTCTTGACGCAATGCTTGAGGGCGGTCTTTTAAAGAATCGGGCGGTACTGGTCACAGGGAGTGCAGGCACAGGAAAGACCATGCTCGGATTGCAGTTTCTGGCAGAAGGCGCTAGGTCTGGCGAGGTAGGGATAATGTTGTCACTGGAAGAGAAAGTGGATGAAATTGTCGAAAATGCTACTTCCTATGGGTTAAATATCAGGGATTTTATCAACAACGAAAAGCTTACAGTGATAGATGTGGTTCCAGTTGAACTGTGTGTGGATGAGATGATCTGCAATTTAAAACAGGTCATTGCGGAAAAAAAGCCAAAACGAATTGTTATTGATGGTATTTCAAACATCGAACGAAACCTTGCTTCTGCTGAAATCCGGGATATTCTCTATACCCTCGTGGATATTTTCAAAGAAAATGAAATAACTTCGATTCTCACAAGCGAGGTTTCAAAGGTTATTGGAGGCGATGAGACCACAGAACACGGCACTTCATTTATTGTGGATACTATCATTTCCCTCAGGTACGTGGAAATCGAGTCCGAGATGAAAAAAGCGGTTTCCATAGTTAAAATGAGAGGAAGCAAACACAACCGTGAGATATGCGAATACAAGATCACAGACAAGGGGATCTTAGTAGAACTTCCGTTTACTGCATACAGTGGTGTGTTTAGCGGTGCGCCGTCAAAACCGCCTCAAGAGGCGTTTGTAGAAGCGTTTAAAAAGAAATCTTGAATTTGATGAAAATACACTTATACTCAGATTAGAACTACGATTTTTGTGATATAATTTGATGTATTTTCTTTAGAAGTACCAGATTACATGTTACAATAAATTCAGAAAATCACCGGATACATTACATAACATTTACATGCAATGAATCCTTTTCTGGTTGATACCTGTGATTTATTATACAGACAATAGAAACCATCACAGTTTATTGTAGCTACTTTGAGGTTATATAAATGGAACTTCCTATTATACAATTGCCGGATGTACAGGCAAACAGGCCCCAAATTCCTATAAATCTGACGCGAGTTGGCGTGACAGACGTAAAAAAGCTAGTTGAGGTCACACGAAAGGATAAACGTCCTATAGTACTCATTTCAACGTTTGATATTTTCGTGGACTTACCCTTCGATCGCAAAGGTGCAAACCTTTCCCGTAATTTTGAGGCAATCGACGAGGTGCTTGAAAAAGCAGTAAATATGCCTGTGTACGAGATCGAGCAATTATGTGGTGATGTTGCAAGAAGCTTATTGACACGTCATGAATATGCAACGCGGGCAGAAGTTAGAATGAAGGGTGAATACATTATCAAAAGGGAATCACCCGTAACTAAAATGGAATGTCAGGAAGTAGTGGAGATTTTTGCTGAAGCTAGGGCGGCTAGAGGCGAATCCGACTATATCAAGCTTAAGAAACTAATTGGAGTTGAGGTCATAGGGATGACTGCATGCCCCTGTGCTCAGGAGATTATGAGGGATAACGCCAAAAAGGAACTTGAAGTGCTTGGAGTTGATGATCGCACCATTGCAATCTTTTTGCACAGGATTCCCATGGCTACTCATAACCAGCGTGGTCGTGGTATCATTTCGATAGAAGTTGAAGGGGAAATAGATGTTTCTCTTGAAGTGATAATAGCGATAATAGAAAACTCCATGAGTTCGAGTGTTTTCGAACTGCTAAAACGCTCTGATGAATCATGTGTTGTCGAAAATGCGCACAAGAATCCAAAGTTTGTGGAAGACTGTGTGCGCACCATGGCCAAAAAAATTGTCAAAACATTTTCCCATCTTTCGGATGATGCAGTTATCACGATTAAACAAATTAATGAAGAAAGTATCCATCGTCACAACGCTTTTGCGGAAAGGGTTGCCTTGATGGGAGAACTACGGTCAGAAATTGCCCGGGGATAGTTATGGAAAAGTATTAATTAGAACAATATAAGTAATAATATGTAGGTTATATGATTGGAGTAAGCCCATTTATTAAAATATGAGGTGATAATGATGTGCAGTGTTGGAGACGCGTTTGATGTCAATGTAGAAGGAAAATTGCCGGTTAAAGATTATGTATGCAAGGACTGTGAAAATAAATTCAAAGGCATCGGCAAGAATGTGATGTGTCCTTCCTGCCAGTCTAAAAATGTAGCAGAATCCAAATAATCAACTGGATTTTTTACATATGTATTTTTAAGATGAAAAAATCGACCTTTTCTAAAGACATTTCACTGAATGAAAGTGAAATGCTCCTCCTGCGCGGCACGGCAGGAATGGTGGCTATTGTGAAAGTAGGTCCGCGTGGTCAGTTCTTTCTGGAAACCGAAGAAGAAGAGATCGTACTCGGACTGGAACCCCATGACCTGATTGTTGCTTCTGCGCTTTCGGTGGATGAGCTAACTGAGAAAGGGCTTAGATGCGTTCTATTCATGATTCGGGAGATCAGGTCACCATTAATAGTCCTTCCAAAGAACCATCCTGCATCACCACGGCTTCCGATCGTAGTGTCGACTGGCAAAAAGACTGTTCTAAGCTGCAATATCACGCCTGGCACGCACCCGAATCAGGACGTACTATGCGGTTCAAATGAATTTGATAGTCTGGAGGTAACAGGAACAATGGAGGGCTTGCAAATAAAAAATATGCCACAGTGTGAGGTGTCAAAGGTTAACTTTGATATCTGACCAACACATCTTTTTAGGAACAAAGAAAAATGGGGTAGCATATGGTAGATTCAGGTATTATTGAAGCTTCTGACATAAATGGGATGCCCATCAAAATTGGAACCGCGGTTAAATATATCAACAGCGATACAGTTGGTTTTGTCACCAATATCAAAAAAGATGCAGATGGGGTTTGGGCACTTGTCGATAAAACCGATCTATATTATAAGGTAGAGGTGCTCGTGGTAACTGAGATTGGAATCCGTAAGGAAGAAAAAGAACACGAGATCACGGCCACTGATGCATTGGATTATATCAATAAGCAAGTACAAATGATGGATGCACAGGATACGAAAGGAATACACGGCGTTGGCGGCGGATAAATATCGCCTAACTGTTTTATATTTTAAATATAGCCGTATTCTTCAAGCAGCGTAAGTGAACGGATCCATTCACCTTTTGGTTCACGTGACGTACCCACGACCAGTCGGCGTATATTACCAACCTGCTCGACCACACCCTGCGCCTCTATCACTTCTCCAACAAGCGCCTGCCCTGCATAGGTATGGGTATAGGAGAGCACATAATCAATGTTCTCATGGTCGACTTTGTACACTGACGGGCTGTCAAAAGCAAAATCTGCATTTGTCACAGTAGCTTCGATCTTCGCGGTCCCGAGGTCTTCGCCGCGTAGCATGGGTTCATTTATTTGCTCCCAGTCTCGCACGAACAGAAGATCAAAGTATTTGCCCTCCACCATGCCACGGTTACCTTTCCGCTGCTCATGCAGTACAAATTCGTCAAAAGAGATTTCTGGAATACGTTTGTTGTAGATGCGCTGCCACATATCTTCACTGATATCCTCAATGATATCACTTTTTGACTTTGCTACTGAGACTGCGTTGCGTGCGTCAAACCAAGCACAGCCGTATACGACAAAATCAATATCCGATGTCTCGTTCTGAAGTCCTATAAGTAAAGAACCGGTAACTCCCATGCATGATGTCGGTATTCCTGCATCCTGCAACATCTCAACGATAGAAGCGACCCTGTGGTCTTTTCTGAAAAGTTCCGGTATGCGGTCAGTTGGGTGAAGTACCTGCTTTATCTGGTTCTCAGGTACAACGTGTACATCCTGAACCCACTGGGGACGGTTTTTGCGCATGAACTCAAAGGCATCATCAAAATCATATTTCCGATATCTTATGCCATTAAGTTCGCGCTCACCGTTTTCATCAGGAACATAGCGAAGCGTTGAACGGATGCCCTTGGGATGAAAATAATCAGCAACTGCAAAAATCCAATCGTCCGTTGTTATGAGAAAATCCCTGAGTCGTGTTTTGATCATGATTGTATGCCCCGGAAACGATAGTGTACCTTTATCGAAGAATCTGTTTAATCTAAAGGTTTACGGTTTGTTCATGTATATTGAACTACTCAACGCTTACGCATGGATCGTGTTTTAATTATGATTGTATGCCCCGGAAACGATAGTGTACCTTTATCGAAGAATCTGTTTAATCTAAAGGTTTACGGTTTGTTCATGTATATTGAACTACTCCACGCTTACGCATGGAGATTCTTACAAATAACTACAAGTTGTAGCCCTGTTTGTAAATTATCGAGAAATTCCTGATAGCCTGTCCAATTGGCATTTTGTGATAGATAACGTAACATGATATTGATAGCACTATTTCTATCTCTATTAATATTGTTACCACAACCACATATCATTTCACGCTGATGAAGTGGCATATCATGTTGTTTTCCACAAGAGCAGCATGTTTTTGACGTATAACT
>CAZQWP010000019.1:0-12881 GCA_964597005.1 uncultured Methanosarcinales archaeon
ATGGTTCAAAGAATGAAGCAAGAAGCTCCATGCGTAAGCGTGGAGTAGTTCACAAACTCTTTCCAGCCTATGAGAAAAAGGGTTTTGGGAGAACCTGCAGAAGATTCAATGATCCGCCAGATAGTTGCCAAGGATGGAGAATGTGGATGGGGAGAGATAAGGAGCCGGCTTATCAAAGATGGTGATTGTGTAGTGGAGTATCAGGGCATATCGAGAGATATAACTGAAAAAGTAAAAATGCAGCAAGAACTCAAGGAATACCAGAAGAAGTTAGAACAATCAAATAAAGAACTCAGGAAATCCGAGGCAAAGTACAGGGACCTGTTTGAGAACGCTAGGACATCATGTACATGGTCGATAATGAACGCAATTTTTTAGAGATTAACCAGACAGGATGCCAGATACTTAGTTTTAAAAAAGAGGAACTGATCGGGAATAACTTTGCTAAATGGATGACACCGAAGAGTTTAAATACTGATTTTTAGCCCCGGTAGAAAAACTCCTAGAAATATTGAATAAATTTATTTATAAGGAATTCCCTATTCTGTATACAATTAATGATCTCAAGTGGCTTTACGAGCCATGGGAGTATAACTATGAGTAAGGCAACAGAATTCATGAAAACTTTTCTTGATGATGGCTCTGACCTTAACCCAGAGGAAATTGAGCTATATGAAAAAGCATTTACCCACAGCAGTAACAACAATTTAAATAATAACAATCAAAGACTTGCTTTTCTCGGGGATTCCGTACTCAGGCTAATAATCAGGGAACACTTTTACGAAAAATATCCAGAATGGGACAAAGGAATGCTCACGAAATATAGTGCCGGCAATATTGGTGAAACAGGCATTGAACAAAACGGGTATTATGCTCAGCTTGCAATTAAACTGAAAATTGTAGATTTCATGGATATTGAAAATCCTACCTTTGAAACTACCAACGAAACAGTAAATTCAGAAGCCTTTGAAGCATTGTTCGGTGCTATATATCTCAACCGGGGACTGGAAGAAACAAAAAGGATTGCCAGGAAACACATTCTTGACAATATCGAAATCCCCTGACCCTCACATCACTCCACAGTCACCGTCATACTCATATGCGGCAGTCCACTCACACTGAAACTGTATGTTCCGGTATCCTCAAAGGTATAGTTAAGGTGGCGCATGTACAGCAGTTCCGTATCCTCGAACAGTCCGTCCTCGCTGACCAGTGTAAAACTTCCCTGTTTCTTGTAGTTCCACCATGAAACCAGATCTCCTCTGGTGATAGGAAGTTCCGAGGGTTTCATCACTTCATAGTACTCCATCCTGACCATATAGGTCTCCTGTTCTGTCTCAGGGGCAAATTCATCGGTCTGGAGTTCATCTGGCAGTTCAGTCGAGTCCGTTGTTTTAGTTTCTGCCGGGGTAGTTTCAGGCTTGGAAACCGTTTCTCCATCTCCGGCACAACCCGAAAGCAGCATTGACAACAACACTAAAAGCAGGACAGCAAATTTAGCATTCATAACATGTTCCTCTGGTGTTACATTTCCGCAGTTGCAGAGAACTCACAAACTATTTAAATCTGGATATCTTGGATTCTTATGGAATTGCTAGAAAGTGGGGAGCCTGCAAACTGGACATTTTTATTCTGACCATCTTAAGTAGGCAAACTCCCATTAAATGAACTGGGGGAAACAGAAAATGGAACCGGAAATAAGAAGATCAGAGGACGAGTGGAAGAAGATACTGAGCCCTGAAGAGTTTCGCATACTGCGGAAAAAGGGAACAGAACCGGCGTTCAGCGGAAAGTATGCAGATCATAAGAAAGAAGGTGTCTACCTGTGTGCCGCCTGCCAGCAGGAGCTGTTCACCTCAAAAACGAAATATGATTCAGGCAGTGGCTGGCCTAGTTTTTGGGCGCCCATATCCGAGAATAATATCAAAAAGCAGCCTGATGACGGTCTGTTATTTCATAGGACAGAGGTGGTATGCAGCAGGTGTGGCGGTCACCTCGGGCATGTTTTCGATGACGGTCCCAGACCCACAGGACTGCGATTCTGCATGAATTCAGGAGCACTTCGTTTTAAAGAGAAGAAGGAAGGAACATGACGGTTTGCTTAATATGTTCGTAATGCAAATATCATAAAGCTGATACAAATGAATCTGGAAACACTAACAAAACATCAGGCACAGATAATTGGTTTTATCACGTTCATACTTATCTATGTAGCTGCGGTTAATGTGTGGTTACATACCAGCGGATCACCATCTCTGATTTTTGTACCCGGTACCTTTCTGTTCGGCCTGATCGGCTACTGGCTCTGGGGCTACCTGTATTCAAAATACGTAACTGGCGCAGAAGACCAGAAATGAGCATTTTAATTGGGATAAATGCTCTGGTTCCATAAACGGTGATTAGGTTCAATGTAGAATTAAGGTGTTAATGGGATGTATGACGCCACCATAGAGATGAAGGATGAAGATTTCGAATTTGCCAGACCCCCGGTATCCAGAGATTTCATCCTGCAAACATTTGAGGAATATGAACTGAAATACATAACCTATTTTGGTGATGAAATGTTCTATGTAGCCCGGAAGGACATGGAACCATTCCAGCCATTAAACCCCAGAAGCCCATATCCTGACGAAATTGAAGCAATATTCGATTTCATGGCAATAGAAAGGATAAGGATAATAAAATACGAAGATGGTATCCTTTTCAGAGGCTCCGTCAGCAATCCTGCATCACCTGTCTGAGACAATACAAATAACACTCCTGTCAATTCCTGTTAATTAATTTTTCATCAATATGTTTGCGTTTCGATTTTGAAGGATTATAAAAAGCCCGACTAAAAATGGCAACACATAAATATAGTTTATTTCATGGATTTGTAGAGGTATCACTACTTTTGTGTCGATATTGATCATTTAATAGAGAGGTGAGGGATTTATCATGCAGGAGAAAATCAAGGAAATCGCAACACGGGTCAGTGAATTGCGCGAACTGTCCGATATGACGGTTGAGCAAATGGCTGAGTTTCTCAACATCCCTGTTGAGAAGTATCAGGAATATGAGAGCGGTAATGAGGACATACCGGCTAGCGTCCTCTTTGAAATAGCACAAAAATTAGGTGTGGACATGGCACTCTTGCTAACAGGTGAAGAGCCGAGAATGCACATATTCACGGTCACACGTAAGGGAAAGGGAGTCAGTGTAGAGAGAAGAAAACAATACAAATACCAGAACATGGCATCGAATTTCATTCATAAGAAAGCAGAACCATTCATGGTAACAGTGAACCCTAAGCCTGAAGGCTCGGAGTTATCTACAAATTCGCATCCAGGTCAGGAATTCGATTACCTTCTGGAAGGCAGTTTAAAGCTGTACATCCACAACCATGAAATAATTTTGGAAGAGGGAGACTCAATATTTTTTGATTCTAACTATGCGCATGCTATGCAAGCACTTGGCAATAAACCTGCCACATTCCTGGCTGTAGTATTATAAGGATCGAGTTTTCAAAGGAGGAACAAGAAATGTCATCCCTGCTAAATAAATTTGTATCACGATCAGAATTTGGATCATATGAGGATTTCAAGGAAAATTTCAAGATAATCATACCTTCGAACTTTAATTTCGCATATGACGTCGTTGATGTCTATGCAGCCGAACAGCCAGAAAAAAAGGCCATTGTCTGGTGTGACGATGAGGGTGAAGAAGCAACATTCAACTTTAAGGAATTAAAATATTACAGCAACAAAGCAGCCAACGTTTTCTGGAATCTCGGAATAAGGAAGAGCGACAGTGTCATGCTTACCCTGAAAAGACACTATGAGTTCTGGTTCTGCCTTCTTGCGCTCCACAAGATCGGAGCCATTGCAATTCCTGCAACTAATATGCTTACCAGCAAGGATATAGTATACAGGACCGAACGAGCGAACATCAAAATGATCCTTAGTGCTCCGGAAGAAGGTCTACTTGACTATATTGATGCTGCCCACAAAGAAGATGATAAGGGGATCTTAAAGCTAAAAGCACTGATCGGGACGAAAAGAGAAGGCTGGATCGACTTTTCAGAAGAGATGGAGAATGCGTCTCCTGAATTTGAACGACCTACAGGTAGTGATGCCACACAGAACGATGACATATCCCTGCTGTATTTCACATCAGGGACAACCGGTATGCCGAAAATGGTCCAGCATGATTTTACCTATCCTCTGGGACATATCATCACAGCAAGTTTCTGGCAGAATGTGATCGATGACGGACTTCATTTCACAGTTGCAGACACCGGCTGGGCAAAATCTGTCTGGGGAAAGATATATGGCCAGTGGATCGCTGGCAGCGCTGTTTTTGTCTATAACTATGACAGGTTTAATCCCGATATCTTGCTGGGTAATATGATCAAACATGGGGTCACAACTTTCTGTGCTCCGCCAACCATCTATAATTTCCTTATTAATGAGGACCTGAGCCGCTACGACTTCAGCGCGGTCAAGTACTGCGTGGTTGCCGGGGAACCCCTTAACCCAGAGGTCTATGACCAGTTCCTTAAGCAGACCGGCTTGAAGCTGATGGAAGGTTACGGGCAGACCGAATTGGTTGTGATTGTTGCAACATACCCGTGGATGGAACCAAAACCCGGCTCTATGGGCAGACCTTCACCTATATACCAGATCGAACTGATGAACGGTGATGGCAACCTCTGTGAACCTGGTGAAGAGGGTGAGATCGTACTTAACACTAAAACCACCACTCCTGTAGGTATGTTTGCAGGATATCGATTAGACCCTGAACTGACAAATTCAGTATGGAACGATGGCTACTATCGTACGGGTGATATGGCATGGATAGACGAGGATGGTTATTACTGGTTCATTGGACGTTCTGATGATATCATCAAGACCTCCGGATACAGGGTTGGTCCCTTCGAAGTTGAAAGTGCACTCATCGAACACCCTGCGGTTCTTGAATGTGCTATCACCGCGGTCCCTGATCCTATCCGCGGACAACTTGTAAAGGCAACCATTGTCCTGACAAAGAACTATTTACCCAGTGATGATCTTAAGAAAGAGCTCCAGAACCACGTGAAAAAAGTTACAGCACCGTATAAATATCCACGTATAATTGAGTTTGTCAATGAACTGCCCAAAACTATCAGTGGCAAGATCAGGCGTGTGGAAATACGCGGCAGGGATGAGGAGAACATCAGGGATTGATCCGGATGCTTATAGATTGAAAAATTGTCTTCAAAAGCAACCATAAGTAATAAAAATAGAATGGCAATACTATAAGCCAGTGATAATATCAAAGATAAATGGTTCACAAATTTGTTTGAGACGGTGTTTTGTCCCATCCGGGACAATATCCGGCTTGTTCCGGTAACTCCCATGCTTCTTAAAAACATTGCAATTAAAAGCAACCGGAAAATATCCATTAACATGGATCTCATCAAATCCTGTGTTATGAAAACACCTGAAACTGCATTTGTAGTACACTGAAATACAACATTGCTGAACCATTGTTTCATAAAAACCAGATAAAAAAGAGAAGTTAGTATCATGTCATCGAGTAAAGAAAACATGCAACCTTATCCAGTGATAAATATTCTTGAATGCAAAGCTTGCGAACGTTGTGTTATCGCCTGTCCAAAGAGTGTTCTCAAGATGAGCGAAGAGATCAATGAACGTGGTTACCATTATGTTGAATATACAGGCACAGGATGTACCGGCTGTGCTAACTGCTATTACACGTGTCCTGAACCGTTGGCAATAGAGGTTCACATTCCCCATAAAAATAAGAAGGCATAGAAGGCGTTGAGGAAGAATAGGTATGGTTACACAATTGATAAAAGGCAACACTGCGGTTGTCATTGGTGCTTTATATGCTGGTTGCGATTGTTATTTCGGGTATCCCATCACTCCGGCAAGTGAAATACTTCACGATGCTTCCAGTTATTTCCCGAAACTGGGAAGAAAATTCGTACAAGCCGAATCTGAGGAAGCTGCCATCAACATGGTCTATGGCGGTGCAGCAGCAGGTCATAGGGTCATGACGGCGTCTTCGGGTCCGGGTATCAGCTTGAAGCAGGAGGGCATATCCTACATGGCAGGTTCAGAACTTCCCTGTGTCATCGTTGATATTGATAGGGCTGGTCCCGGGCTGGGAAATATCGGCCCCGAGCAGGGTGACTATAACCAGATCGTCAAGGGCGGAGGTCATGGCAACTACAAGAACATTGTCTTGGCTCCCAATTCAGTTCAGGAAATGTGTGACATGACCATGAAGGCATTTGACTTGGCTTTTAAGTACCGTAATCCGGTAGTTGTTCTTGCTGACGGAGTGCTGGGACAGATGGTGGAACCCCTGCAGTTCCCGGAGAAAGCCTTGACGCCAAAGATCGACACATCATGGGCTGTCAGCGGGACCGCAGAGACAAGAGAGAACCTAATCACTTCCATTTTCTTGGATTTCGACCAGCTTGAGGAATTTAATATCAAGCTGCAGGAAAAGTATGAGATAATAAAGAAGAACGAAGTCGATTACGAAGCATACCAGACCGAAGATGCTTCTATTATCCTTGTATCCTATGGAATAAGCAGCCGTATCTGCCGCTCAGCAGTGGACCACGCCCGCAAAGAAGGGATTAAAGTCGGGCTCTTCCGTCCAAAGTCTCTGTTCCCATTTCCTGAAAATGAACTGAAACAGATCGTTGATTCCAGAGAATGTAGTTTTGTTTCCGTGGAAATGAGCAATGGCCAGATGCGGGACGATATTCGCCTTGCTGTGGGATGTAGACCTGTGGAACTGGTGAATCGCATGGGAGGCAATCTCATCACACTGGACCATGTGATAGGTAAGATCAAGGAAATCGCAACCGCAGGAGGGATAAAATGAACGAAAAAGTGATAGGAAGACCTTCGGTCTCTATAAAGATTTCCAACGTAAAGGCGGAGCCGCTCCAACGGCAACACATTATTGCCCGGGTTGCGGACATGGGATATTGCACAAACTTATTGGTGAGGCAATGGGAGACTTCGGAATACAGGACCGTACCATCATGATAAGCCCGGTCGGATGTGCAGTGTTTGCTTATTATTATTTTGACTGCGGTAACCTTCAGGTAGCTCACGGAAGGGCGCCTGCCGTCGCCACAGGGGCTTCCCGTGCACAGGATAATGCCATTGTGATCTCATACCAGGGTGATGGCGACCTTGCTTCCATAGGGCTGAATGAAACACTTCAGGCAGCGAACCGTGGTGAGAAGCTGGCTGTGTTTTTCGTGAACAACACGGTTTACGGTATGACCGGGGGGCAGATGGCACCCACAACACTGATTGGAGAAAAAACAGTCACCTGTCCGGAGGGACGTGATCCTAGGTATGCAGGGTATCCTCTCCATATGTGCGAGTTGCTCGAGAACCTGATCGCCCCAGTGTTTATAGAAAGGGTTTCACTTTCTGATATTGAACACATAAGAAAGGCAAGGAAGGCTGTCAGGAAGGCACTTGAGATCCAGCGCGATGGGAAAGGGTATGCCTTTGTAGAGCTCTTATCCTCCTGCCCGACAAACCTCAAGCAGGACGCGGTCCAGAGTGCAAAGTTCATAAATGAGCAGATGGAAAAGGAGTTTCCACTGGGCAATTTTAGGGACCGGTCAGCCGAGGTCTCAACTCTTGAACGTGATGAGAGCGATTTTAGCAGGGAATCACTTGATAAGTTGTTCAACCTTGAAGGAGATGCATCCCCTGAAGCAGTTGATGCACCTGATTTCGGTCAGGTCCAGCTTAAACTGGCAGGGTTTGGCGGACAGGGTGTCCTGAGTATGGGTCTGATCCTTGCACGCGCTGGCTGCAAAGACCAGCGACATGTTTCATGGTATCCTTCTTACGGACCGGAACAGCGTGGCGGTACGTCCAACTGTTCAGTGGTCATTTCAGGTGAACCCATCGGTTCTCCGGTGGTTTACAAACCGGATCTGCTGGTGACTCTTAACAGACCCTCCCTTGAAAAGTTCGCAGGTGATGTGAAAAAAGGTGGAGTGATCCTCTATGAGGCAACAATTGGCGATTTCAATGCTCCTGACGGGGTGAGAACAATTGCCGTACCAGCGCTTGAAATTGCCAAAAGCACAGGTGCAGAAAAAGCAGCAAATACAGCAATGATCGGGGTGATCATGGCACTTGGGGATACAAAACTCCCTGATGATATGTTCACCGAGGCAATCAGTGAGACCTTTGCGCAAAAGCCGAAACTTATTCCTGTCAACCTTAACATACTCAATGCCGGGGCTGAATGGGCAAAGAATAATATTTGATGTCAACCTGTATATTTATAGGTTATATACAGGTTTAAGCGGGTGAACAGGTTCACCTGCACAACTTTATTTGGTTGTGTTATTTGGCTTTGGGAGTGTCAATTATGGATGAAAGTAATGTAATCGAAGTTGATGATAAGAGCTGGGAAGAGATGGTTGAAAAGCAGGACAAACCTGTTGTTGTGATGTTCTACCTTACAACCTGCCAGCACTGTAAGGCAATTAAGCCATATTTCAGGCAATTTGCCAGCGAATTCAAGGATTCCTGCAAATTTGTAATGATCAATGCCCTGGATAATCAATGGACTTCTGGCAGATATGGAATTATGGCGACTCCCACTTTCAAGTTCTTATGTGGGGGATCACCCGTAAAGGAAGAGGTTGGCGCTGTCCAGCCAGAAGCATTGAAAAAATCCATAGAATTATTCATTGAACATGGTGAGGAGTGTGTTCTAAAGAGTACGCCATTGGATTCTGACATTTCCCCGTATGTATGACTTAAGAGATTGAAGGCTTTTTATTCAAGAGATTCTTTCTCTACGTCTTCCAGTAGTCCCACTGCCATTTCCCTTAGCTTGAACTTCTGTATCTTCCCGCTTGCTGTCAGTGGAAATGAATCCACAATAAATACATGCTTGGGAACCTTGTAACGTGCAATTCTGCTTCTGGCATAATCCCGAATATCTGCCTCGGTTATATCAGCACCTTTCTTAAGGATAACAAAAGCTCCCACAATCTCGCCGTACTTCTCGTCAGGGATTCCCACAACTTGAGCATCCTCGATCCCTGGAATGGCATACAAGAACTCTTCGATCTCCCTTGGATAGATGTTCTCACCGCCCCGTATGATCATATCCTTAATGCGTCCTGTTATCCGGTAATACCCGTTTTCGTCGCATGTTGCCAGGTCACCACTGTGCAGCCAGTCGTCGGGATCGATCACATTTTTCGTTTCTTGCGGCAGGTTATAGTAACCCTTCATTACGTTATAGCCACGGCAGCATATTTCACCGACATGGTCCGCAGGTAGCGTTTCTCCAGTTTCCGGGTCCACGATCTTCACTTCTACACCCGGAAATGCGGTCCCGACCGTCTCCACACGTAGCTGGACAGGGTCGTATGTGGTGGTTTGGGTGATACCAGGGGAAGCTTCCGTCAGCCCGTAGACAATAGTGATCTCACTGCAATGCATGTCTGAAATGACCTTTTTCATGGCTTCGATGGGACAGGTGGACCCTGCCATGATACCAGTCCGAAGAGACGAAAGGTCAAACATTTCGAACATCGGATGCGTAAATTCGGCAATGAACATGGTAGGTACGCCATAAAGAGCCGTACATTTTTCTTTCTGGACAGCAGCAAGGACCAAGAGCGGATCAAATACTTCCAGCATTACCAGTGTTGACCGATGAGTCAGGACTGCCATTACACCGAGGACAATACCAAAACAGTGGAAAAGGGGAACAGGCAGGCAAAGACGGTCTTTTTCTGTGAACTTTTGCCGCTCGCCGATGGAGTAGCCGTTATTGATGATATTTTTGTGTGTCAGCATAACGCCTTTCGGGAATCCTGTTGTTCCTGAGGTGTACTGCATATTGATTACTTCATCACTCTTTAACATCGACTTGATTCTGAGCAGTTCATCATCTGATGTGTGGTGACCAAGCAACATGAGTTCGTTTATGTTGTACATTCCTCGATGTTTTTCCTGACCGATGTAGATGACATGTTCGAGGTGCGGGAATTCATTGCTGTGCAGGCGCCCACGTTCACTGGTGCGAAGTTCCGGCACAAGTTCGTAGACGGTGCCAACATAATCGGTATCCCTGAAGCGGTCGATAATAGCCAGGGCTTTCATATCCGATTGCTTGAGGATATAGGCCAGTTCATGGCTTTTGTATAGTGTGTTCACCGTGACAAGGACAACGCCGATCTTTGCAGTGGCGAACATGTATGTCAGCCAGTCCGGCACGTTAGTTGCCCAGATACCTACATGGTCCCCTTTTTTAATGCCGATCGCCAGCAGTCCCTTTGCCAGCCGGTTTACTCGGTCGTCAAATTCGCCGTAGGTAAATCGCAGGTCCCTGTCCGGATAGATCATGAATTCGTGGTCAGGGTTCATTTGAACCTGTTTTTCAAAAAGTCCACCAAGGGTATCGTTTATAAGCTGCATCGATATCACACTCTTTTAATTTAATCATCGGTTATTTTATGTTGATTTTTTGTTGTATATAATTTGTAAAATTATGTACTCTAAGTAAATCCGGCCTAAGGGAGGATTTTCTTGTCGTTATCCTTGTCTTCTGGCAGGACAATGTGCTCATTTAGTGTATCCATGAGATCGCCTGTGATGGGAATTGGTTTTTTGAGATTGAAATCATAATGAACCAGAACTGCCTTGCCCCTAGCTCGCAGAAGTCCATTTTGCCAGGCTTCGTGCCCTATTGTAAAAGATGTGTTCCCAATTTTCAATATGTAGCTTTTGATATCAACGTCCCTGCCATAAAAAAGCTCGCCAAGAAAATCATATTCTGTCCTTACCATGATCAATTTCCATTTATCAGGGTTTACGGCCAAATCTGGCGTAAATAAGCGGAAGATAGGATTTCTTGCCTGCTCGAACCAGTTGGCAAGTACAATATTGTTTATGTGCCCCAGCCCATCCGTATTGGCAAATTGTGGTATTACTCTTAAGTGAAACATATGTATTTCCTGATAGCTATGACATTTACTCTGGTTTGATTACCATAAAATCTTCATTTCAGCGTCGGTTCAAAACTTCTTTTTAAGCAGGTGTATGCACAACTGCCAGGATCTTTGCATCGTCATTACCTGAGGCATAAAGATAATGTGGAACGATCGAATCATAGTAGATGCTGTCTCCGACGGTAAGACTGTACTGGTCTTTGCCGTAACAAACCTCTATGTTACCGGTAAGTACATAGATGAACTCTTCACCTTCATGGGACGATAATTTGCATTCCTCTGATTGTGACGGATGTACGTCAATTACAAATGGTTCCATGTGGCGGTCCTGTTTGTTGGAGCCAAGGGAAAAGAAATCCAGTGTACTGGTGCTACTGTCAGGTTTGTTGCCTGAAAAACGGATTATATTCTCGGACTGGCCTGAGCGCACCACCACGGGACCTGTCTGGGGAATATCATCCAGGAAAGTGCCTAGGCGGACACCCAGACTCCGGGCGATCTTCAAAAGCGGTGTCAGTGAAGGGACAAGCGCCCCACTTTCCAGTTGTTCTATCAGTTCCACGCTGGTCTGGCTTGACCCTGCCAGTTCCTCAACTGACATTTTCTGCGCTTCTCTTGCCTGCTTTATCTTGTTACCGATGACGTTTGTTTCTGTCATTTTCCTGATTCCTGATTATTGGTTAAAAGTAGGAGTGGAAGGTCCAATTAACATTTTGATTTATATGATTTTCTACCTCAAGGAGAAGCAGATGCCCTAGCATTTTTCGCTCATACATACCCATGATAATGTGTGTCATGATTATTTTGTCAACTTACTTATATTCTATGATTTTATTCTGCTGCACCTATTTAGGTAAAGTTTGGGTAAAGTGGTTTAATATTTGAAAAGAAGTTATTGTAGTTTATAGGACATTCCTATAAAAAGGATCCATTACAATAAATATGGCATCGCGAGGTGGGAAGTGGGGGTTCTTTCCATTCAAGATTAAAACACTAGTGTGGCATCAACACCAGAGTGCTGGATTATTAGGGCATTGGTAACATATTTGTTGACATTTCAGGCTTGACTCGACACTGGCTTTAATCGAGAGTTTAAACAAACACATTACCCGAAAAAACATGGCAGGGCTAAAGCCTGGCGAATATCTTTTTTTAACTATCATCGGCAGGTCAGAACATGCCCTTAGCCGAAATATTCTCAATGACTACTTCAAAAAAAGTTCGCTTCAGTTCATATGGAATCCAAAGCATAAACTATCGAGCCAAAATATCCTGAACTACATGGAGAAACTTGATGAAAAAACAATACGAAAAATCGAACTTGATGAAGAAACAATACGAAAAATCGAACTTGCTGTCTCCTGTGAATTGATTAAACAAAGTATCAAACCTACACGACTTATTTTCGACACAACCAATTTTTATACACATATTGGACATGTTGAAAAACTGCCAAATAAAAGTAAATCAAAAGATAAACGATATGATAAGAACCTTATCGGAGTCGGATTGACGATATCTGATCAAAATATTCCATTCCAGTCAGTCACTTATCCTGCAAATGAACATGACGCAAAATTATTCCCTGAATTAATAGACGACATATGTGAGCATCTTAATGAAATTAAAGTACTGGCGGAAGACATAACCCTTGTTTTTGATCGAGGAATGAATTCCAGTGGAAGCATAAGAAAAGCCATTGATAAAATGAATGTTGTCGGGTCACTGCCTGCATCTATGTATAAGAATGAACTCAAGATACCTGTTTCAGAGTATGCTGTAACTTGGAAAAATAGTAATGGAAACATCATTAAGGCTCATTATGTTACAGGAAACTGGTATGAAACCGATCTGATTGGTGTTGTCAAATATA
>CAZQWP010000020.1:0-4851 GCA_964597005.1 uncultured Methanosarcinales archaeon
AATTGGTTGATGCGATAAATGCCAAAATAACTGGATTTTGGAACTGTGCCTGATTGTACATAAAAATAATGGAATATCGATACTAATGTTACAGGTCAATTCAAACACTGTAAAAGCCGTGCCGCATGGTTACGACACGGTAATACAATGAGGAAAATCAAGGATAATGTCTCATATGTAGAGATGTTATATATACCATCTTATTTTGGTAACGTATGTAATTCAAAAGACTATCATTGAAAGTGGGAACGTAACTGTAATCCACAGGACACAATTTTGCAATAATTTCTGTTTACCGGACAACCACAATACAGTACATATCCGACTCAACCACAGGCGGCAAATCCACAGTACCGTTCGCAATGCGTTCGTTGGGGTATCCCAGATTTTCGCACACATATATCTGCGCATTGACCTGCATCTTGCGGAGAACCGCTGCCACTTTCGCCACTCCGAATGATGCATCCGGAAGCATGAATATGTTTTTCCCGAGTTCAAGTTCCTGAACAAGTGTATATTTCGCAAGTGAAGCACCCCGACCATGTGCAGTAATTGCGGCGATATCTGTCAGGTTCACACCAAGGCGTGCACATGCCACCTGAAGTGAGGATATCCCGGGTATTATCCTGTCACCCTCGCCAGCAAATTTCCCGAGTCCTGAAAACATCGGGTCCCCTGTGGAAAGCACGACCGCATCTTCAGGCAAGAGATGCAGTTCCCTGTAATTCTTAATTTCCCGTGTTTCGCAGTTGACATGATCCGAAGCAAGTTCCAGCGCACGTTTCGAGCTGTAAATAACAGGTGCGTTCTTAATCGCTTCGATTGCTTCCTGTGTGAGCATACCCGGACTGACCCCGACACCTACGATTATCATGTCGTCACCTCACTATTCATTGCTTCACTGTCCATCAGCACCACCCCATCCCTGTCCACAATCACTGTCCGCGCTCCTTCGGACTTTTCGATGACCTGTTCAAATGCATGCATCAGACGTTCATTCCCGGGTTCTTTTGCTATCATCTCGACAACCGTGACAAATCCACTGCCAGTTAATATATCAGGGTCGCCCCATTTCAGCACAAGTCCTGGCAACCCGCAGATAACAAGTTCCCCGGATGCAGCTTTGACTCCTTCCGATATCCGGCTTCCGATCATCACTACGGTGTGATCAGGGAAGAGCATTATAGAATAGCGCATTCCCAGACGTCCGGTTGTCAGGACGACCTTTGACGCATCTTTGATCAGGTCTTCTTTCATCTCGCCAAGATGGTCGTTCCATGGTTCCACGAAACCCGTGGTCCCGAGTATGGAGATGCCATCTACCACCCCAACTTCTCCGTTGAGGGTTTGTTTTGCAACCTCTGAACCTCTGGGCACCGAGATCGTTACTTCTGCACCCTGAAGCCCAAGTTCCCTTACAGCTTCCGATACGGCATCGGTTATCTGCTGCATGGGAGCCGGATTAATCGCAGAGCTGCCTTTTTTGACCGGAAATCCGTCTCTCGTAACGATACCGACCCCCTCTCCTCCGATTATTGTTATCTCATCTGCTTCATTAGCGCATGCATCAAATTCAAGCCCCCGCGTGATATCTGATTCATGGTCGTTCGGGATTTTTATCACAACGGCGTGTCCGGTACGAGTGCTGGCAACATCAAGTTGTGCACGGATTCCGGAGGGAGTTGGTACCGAGACCTGTCGGATGTTGCCACATTTTATTGACATGACCGCAGCCTTTGCAGCAGCCGCTGCGGTTGTACCGGTTGTGTAACCGCGTTTCAGTACGGAACCATCGCTAAGGACTACCAGCATTCCGCTTGCGATTCCGTCTTCAAGTTCGGATCGTGGTATTTTGGTGCGGGAAATCCATTCATAAGGGATATTGAAATTATCGACAGGCTCAATCATTGGTGGTTATTTGGGGTTTTTGATTATAAAAGCAGCGGAATAGAGATGCGGGTTGATGGTGGTGGGTAGGTGATAGGAACATACGACACAGTTTTCTCAAAAGTGCAGGGATAAAGGAAGTGTCCAATTCCGTGCTGAATGTTATGAATGACAAAATAGGCTTTTTTTCTTCTGGTCTTTTGAACTATGACAAACCGCAGATACCCACCGATGAACGCAGATTTTGTATACATTATCCGCGTTTATCGGCGTTACCTGCATGCCCTACAGGCATAGCAGGAACTCAACTCCACAGGAGGTGAGTGTATCCGCGGTTAATGGATTGTGACAGAAGAATAAAAAAGTCTAATCTCCTCATAACTTCAACCAACTAATCGAGTAGCCAATATTCACGAGTTTCCTTGCTTGTACATAAGTACAGCTAAATGAGTACGATTTTTGCATTCATTTTACAACAAACTTATAAAGGACAAATTTCATGTATAAAAATCACGTTTATGTAACTCAAATTTACTTGATTTAGGTTAAAAAATGCAAGATATTACATATGTGAGCGGCGGACCGACAAAACCGGAAATAATTGCAGTATCCCTATCCAAACTTGATTTAGCCGATGGAAATACTTTTCTGGATGTCGGTTGTGGCACAGGCGCCGTTTCCATAGCAGCATCAGGAATGAGACGAAACCTAAGGATATATGCTCTCGATGCCCGGGCTGAAGCGTTCGACACCGCGGCACAGAATTTTAAAAAATTCGGGATACCTGATATCACGCTTATACATGGCGAAGCATCTGAGATATTGGATGAAAGGCAGGACATCGGGATGATTGACCGTGCATTTGTTGGCGGGACAAAGAACATTCGCCGGGTTCTTGAGATTCTGGTGGAAAAGAAGGTTCAGCGCATTGTTGTAAATGCCGTGAGGATCGAGACCGTTGTCAGGACAATAAAGACGATGCAGAAACTGGGAATATTCGATGAGGTTGTGCATATCGCAGTATCACGCAGCACACCCATTGCGGGCGAAACAATGTTCAAACCCGATAATCCGGTGTATATCATTTCCGGAAGATCGGAACTTTAGTTTAGCAAGGAAAAATGAATGGTGATAAAAATGCTTGTAGGAGTAGGACTTGGACCCGGTGATCCTGGACTTATCACGCTAAAAGCAATTGATACTCTCAAGAACAGTGATAAGGTATATGTGCCTGGTCGGCTTGCAGCAGATCTGGTGGCACCCTATGCGGATTGCGAGATACTTGATTTCCCGATGACAAAAGATGACGAGGTACTGAAGGAGGTCTGGAACAGGAACGCCGAGATTGTGGCTGAGGATGCAAAGGACGGTACTGTCTCCTTTGGATTGATAGGCGACCCGAACTTTTTCTCAACATTCTCACATCTTCGCCGCGTGGTTCATGAACGCTATCCGGATATTGAGATCACAACTATTCCGGGCATTAGTTCCATAACATCCTTTGCCTCAAGAACAGGTACAGCCATCGAGTCCTCTTTCGAGGTCAGGGACTCAACACCGGTTAGCTCAAGGATAATCCTAAAAGCACGCCATCCCAGGGACATTGTTAATTCACTGGAAAGTGAAGGTTTCACAGAATTTATTTTTGCTGAGAGGCTTTTTTCGGACGATGAGACAATCATCACAAAAAAAGAGAAAATACCTTCAAAGGGAAATTATTTCAGCATAATCTATGCCAGGAAAGGATAATGAGAATCAGGAGCATCTAAATGGATAACAAAGTATATTTCGTGGGAGCGGGTCCAGGCAACCCGAAACTGATCTCGGTGATGGGACGGGAACTTTTAGAAAGTGCAGACCTTGTGGTCTATGCCGGCTCCCTTGTAAACCCCGAGGTTCTTGATTATTCGAATGGTGAAAAGATCGACAGTTACGGTCTGACACTTGGTGAGATCACATCGATCATGGCAAAGAACGTCAAAGCCGGTAAGAAGGTCGTCCGCCTGCACAGCGGTGACCCTTCGTTATACGGAGCAATTGTGGAACAGATAGGAGAACTGGAAAAACATGGAATCGGGGTTGAACTCGTACCCGGCGTTTCATCCATATTTGCATCGGCTGCCGCACTTAAAACCCAGCTGACCTTAAATGGTATCTCGGATACACTGATCATCACTCGCCCTGCCGGCGAGACACTTGAGAACGATCTTATAAAGGAACTTTCAAAACACAATGCCACCATGGCGGTATTCCTCGGGACGCAAAAGATCGAAGATATCATGAACAGGGTCGAGTATTCGCCTGATACGCCGGTGGCAGTTGTTTTCCATGCCTCGTGGGACGACCAGCAGATAATACGCGGCACTGTATCCGATATTGCACGAAAGGTCAAGGATGCAGGCATCAAACGCTCGGCAATGATCATCATTGGTGGCGTGGTTGATCCTATAATCTACAGGAGGTCGCACCTATACGGAGTGGCACAAGAACCGCTGTGATCACTTTTGAACGGAACAAGGACACTGCTAAACGTATAGCAGAGCATCTCGATGCAGACATACTCATCTATGGTAAAGATGTCTTCAGGCAGGCATTTGAAAGGTACGATGCAATTGTATCGCTTTTTGCGACCGGGATCGTTGTGCGGGAGATCGCACCGCTGCTTTTGGATAAGTGGTCTGATCCAGCAGTGGTTGTCGTGGATTCGAACCTGACCTTTGCCATACCGCTTACAGGCGGTCACCATGGTGCAAACGAACTTGCCCGAAAGCTGTCGGAACTGGGTGCTGTGCCTGTTATCACCACCGCAACAGAGGTGCATAACCGTCTCTCGGTTGAAGGGATCGCTTCTGCCATGCAGTGTGAGATCCTTAACAGGGAGTCTACAAGGTCCGTAAACTGCGCCCTGCTCGAGGAGGACGTCGAAGTGCTTGAGGTCCGTGGACCTAAAGTGATAGTAGTTGA
>CAZQWP010000020.1:4951-12435 GCA_964597005.1 uncultured Methanosarcinales archaeon
GAAACAGAATAGCAGGACAAAACAACAGGAAAAAAGCAAACTGCGGGTTGACCAATGATAATCGGAATTGGTACCAGAAAAGGGATAACCTCCGAGGAAGTTATTGTCGCAATAGAAGAAGCACTGTCTGATGCCGGTGTTGACCTTGAAGATGTGAGTTTCCTTGCATCTGCGAAGATGAAGGAAAACGAAACAGGTCTCATTGAGGCTGCACAATTGCTTAGTATTGGTATCACGTTCGTGTCTCATGATGTGCTTAACGGATACGATGCACCCTCGCTCTCAGAGGCAAGCCGCTTCGGGCTGACCGGGGTGGCAGAACCGGCTGCGCTGGCTCTATCGGAAAATAAGGAATTATTGCTCAGGAAGAAGGTATATGGTAACGTCACAATCGCGATCGCAAGATGAGAATTTTAATTTAGCAGAAAAAGGAAAGCTGTATATTGTAGGCATAGGTCCGGGTTCGGTTGAGCACCTTACGGTCCGTGCGCGGGATGTTCTCAAGGCTTCGGATTACATCATCGGGAACGGTACATACCTTGACCAGATCGAAAGCCTGCTTTCGGGTCAGGAAGTCATTCGCAGTTCCATGGGCAAGGAAGTGGACCGTGCACGCCGGGCAGTTGAACTTGCAGAACATTCAAGGGTTTCTATCATAAGCGGAGGGGATGCTAACATCTATGGTATGGCAGGGCTGGTTATGGAAATTGCAGAAAGTACAGGTTTAAAGGTTGATATTGAAGTGCTTCCCGGGGTAACTGCCATATCTGCGGCAGCAAGCATACTTGGTGCTCCCATTGTAACTGATTTTGCGGTCATCAGCTTAAGTGACCTGCTCACACCGTGGGAAGTTATTGAAAAACGGTTACTTGCAGCATCAGAGGCAGATTTTGTGGTTGCACTGTACAACCCGAAAAGCAGGCAACGCAATTCGAACTTTGCGAGGGCGATCGGTATTCTCAGGGAACATAAGAACGGTTCCGTGCCTGTGGGGCTTGTCAAGAACGCACTCAGGGATGACGGGGAAGACGTGATCGTAACAACCCTTGGGGAAGTCCTGGAATATGACGACTGGGTGGATATGCGTACAATTGTTCTGATAGGGAACAACGAATCCCGTATATGGGAAGCGGATGACATCAAGCGGATAATCACTCCCAGGGGGTATCAGCGAAAATATGACTACTGAAAAAACATCCGGCACAGAGCCTGTCTCGGGCAACGATCTGGAAGAGCTTGTGAACCTGACGATTGATGTTGACCCCGAACTGGTCGAACTTTGCAAAGACCTTGGCTCGCAAACAGACGAAGCAAAGACGATATACATGACAAGCCGCAATATCGCACGCAAGGTGGTGGGTGACAAGACCCCCGAAGACCGTGTGCGCCAGCGTTGTATGGTCGCAACCGGGGACCCGGCGGTAGCAGGTATCATGCGGTTTAACAACAACCCTATCGAAGCAGGCGTGAAAGCGATCAAGAACAGTGCACCGATATATGTCGATATCAACATGGTAAAGGTCGGCATCACGAAAAAAGGACACAACTGCAAGGTAAACTGCGTGCTCGATGAAGACCCTGAGGCACAACTGGCGCACAAATACGGTATCACCAGGACATCTGCGGGATATCTGGCATGCAGGGACAAACTTGACGGTGCGATCATCGTTATCGGTAATGCACCCTCGGCCGCACTTACGGTATGCAGGCTGGTCGAACACGGAATCCGCCCTGCGCTGATCGTGGGAACTCCGGTGGGGTTCGTGAATGCCGCCGAGTCAAAAGAAGTTATCAGGGAAATGGATGTACCATCAATAACGTCTGTGGGTACGCGCGGTGGAACACCGATCGCAGTTGCCTGTGTCAATGAACTGGTTGCGATTGCAGGGGATGAGTGAAAATCCTTGTTTTGATCTTTAAGTTTAAGGATCTAGAACTAGTGCGGTTTCAAAATAAAAATCTATCTTCTCACCGTCTTTTATACTTCCTGCACTTATCCACAAAACTCTTCACCGGGAACGTTGCCGGATGTGCATGCATATAAGATGCAAGGGCATTGTACTCGATTATTCCATCCTTCCCGTCCTTGATTCCCTTGCCGCGTATCATCTCGTATGCGAACCTTGAGTCACGGGCACATTCCGTTACCGAATAATGGAACTCGTGACCTAGGATCATTCCTTTAGTAAATACACCATTTGCATTGGCTTTGGTATGTCCGAGCGCTTGAAGTCGTTTTGTCTGCCGGGTTTCGGCGGGGAATATGTCAGCCATCCGATGGGTTTTTTCTTCTGTCTCGTATGAACTGCAAAGGTACTGGAGACCGCCGCATTCCCCGTAGATGGGTATACCATCCGCAGCAAGTGATCCGAGTATGTGTGTGGTTTTTGATCTTTCCAGTTCGGGTGCAAAGAGTTCCGGGTAGCCGCCGCCGAAATAGAAACCATCGACATCCGGCATCTCTCCTTTTACCGGGCTGAAGAACTCGATCTCAGCACCGCATTGCCTGAATGTATCGAACATGTCCTGGTAATAGAAACAGAATGCACTGTCCAGTGCCACTCCTATGGTTACATCCGGTACTTCCCTGTGATCGGGTTCATTTAATGGTTCCGGTGTGGAGCCGTTACTCGCAATGGATATAATGGCATCAAGATCGACGTTTGATTCGATAAAATCTGCAATTTTGTCCGTGTCATATTGCTGTTCGGATGCCATATAGAGTCCAAGATGTCTTGAAGGAACTGATATGTCACTGTTGCTGGGTAGCGTTCCCACAATCGGGATGTCGGTGAGTGCGTCTTTTATCAACTGTGCGTGGCGCTCGCTTCCGACCTGGTTTAAGATCACGCCTGCGACATTGACATCCCTGTCAAATTCCGAATAACCCTTGATGAGCGCGGCGGTACTTCGTGACATCCCGTGAACGTTTACGACAAGTATCACGGGTATGTCCAGTATTTTGGCGAGATGTGCGGAACTTGCCACCTCCGTAGAGTCAACCCCGTCGAACAGTCCCATCACACCTTCGATGACCGAGATATCCGCATCTCTGGACCCGTGTGATAGTGTCCTAAGAATGTAGCCTTGTTCCATCATATAGGAATCAAGGTTCCGGGAAGGTCTTTTGCAGATGGCTGTGTGATGGGTCGGGTCTATATAATCGGGTCCAACCTTGTAGGGCTGGACTTTCATATTCCTTTTTGTAAGGGCTGCCATGACCCCCATTGAGACAGTGGTCTTACCGACACCACTATGAGTTCCTGCAATAAGGACGGCTTTTGTCATTGTCCTTAATTTGGTCGATTCTATATATATAGGATATGTTTAATTTGGTGGTTCATACGGGTAGTGGTAACATCTAGCAGACCGGATTCAGGATAATTACTCACTTTTCGCATGTTATCCATTCTGATTATGGTTGTAAGCCTAAAAGGTGCATATTTATAAGTTATTATCCTTTCCACGCTGGAAACACATCATCTTCATTCCGGAGGTATCAAATAAACATGCATATTATGGAAGGATTTCTACCACCTATGTGGGCAGGGTTCTGGTTTTTAATGTCCATGCCTGTTGTTGCTTATGGGTTAGTTCAGTTAAACAAACTGGTAAAAGAAAAACCGGAAACAAAATCACTGCTTGCGGTTGCCGGAGCATTCGCATTCGTGTTATCTGCTCTTAAACTGCCTTCACCTGTTACCGGCAGTTGTTCACACCCCACTGGAACGGGATTGGGTGCCATCTGTTTTGGTCCTGCCATTACATCGGTACTTGCTACCATTGTACTGCTCTACCAGGCCCTGTTTCTGGCGCACGGTGGACTGACCACACTTGGTGCTAACATTTTTTCCATGGGTATCGTAGGTCCTGTGGTAGCATATGTTGTTTTTAAAGCATGCCAGAAAGCCAATATAGGTCTCATGCCTGCCGTATTCCTGGCTGCAGCACTGGGAGACTGGGCGACCTATGTGACCACGTCAGTTCAACTGGCAGTGGCTTTCCCGACAGCAGTTGGAGGCACAGTCGCATCGTTCAAAATATTTGCCACGATCTTTGCAGTCACACAGGTGCCCCTTGCAATTGCTGAAGGTATCATTACTGCGTTCATCGTGAAATATATCACTCAGGTGAGAGTAGATGTTCTGGAACAATTGAAGGTCATTGTATCATCAAAGGTGGTGTCCGGTTCATGAACTGGAAACTGACTCTGATACTGCTGACCCTGTTAGCGCTATTGTACCAGCCAGTATGCCTCGCCGAGGAAGAAGTAGAAGAAGAGGAAGCATGGGGTGGAGCCGATGGGCTTGCAGCAGATAAAATAACTGAGATAGCACCGGATTATGAACCATGGTTCAGTCCTATATGGGAACCGCCAAGTGGTGAGATAGAAAGCCTTCTGTTCTCGACACAGGCCGCGATCGGAGCTCTTATCATAGGTTATTTCTTCGGTTACAACAAGAACAAGGCAAAAAAACAGGAGCAAAACAAGTAATTTATGCAGTTCTTAGAACAATTCACACTGACTAACAAACTTAATGGAGTTTCGGGAAAGTTAAAAACCCTTTTTGCGGTTCTGACCCTTCTCGTATGCTCCTTTTCCACGGCTTACATAGTTCCACTACTCGTATTCTGCATCATGCTTGCAGTAACCATTGTAGTGGCAGGGATACCTCCAAGGTTCTATGCCAAATTGATACTTGCACCCGCAGGCTTCGGCCTAGTTACCTTTGTACTGATGCTGTTCTTTTTTGGAAAAGAGCCGTTCTTTTCAATACATGCAGGTAACCTGATACTAACAGCCACAAAGGATGGCTTTGATATGGCACTGATTTCTGTGGGGCGGATGCTTGGAAGTGTTTCATGCCTTCTTTTTTTGGCCCTGACTACCCCAATGGCCGACATATTTGCTCTTTTAAAGAAATTGAAATTGCCCGATGTATTTATTGACCTCTCAATGCTCATTTACAGGTTTATCTTTATAATGGTGCAGGAGGCACTGCGCATGGAATACGCACAGAAGATGCGGCTCGGGTACTCGGATGTGAAGGGTTCGTTCCGTGCCCTTTCACTGCTTGCTGGCAACCTGTTTGTCAGAAGCTGGGATAGTGCCGATAAGATGCTTACTGCCATGAATTCCCGGGGATATGAAGGCATCATCCACGTGCTCGATGACGATTCCCCTATACCTAGAATGCATCTGCTGAGTCTGGCAGGTTTCGAACTTGTTCTTGTGTCCCTTAATTTTATTCTGCCCCGGTGAAACCATCATGCATGCGCTTGAGACTGTAGATGTGGATTTCCGCTATCCCAACGGTGCTCATGCACTTCAGGGCGTCAATATAATAATAAGAACCGGCAGCAAAATAGCAATACTGGGGCCTAACGGGGCTGGCAAATCCACACTGCTGTATCTCTTCAATGCCACCTTAAAACCCACTTCAGGAACCGTGTATCTAAATGGAGATCCCGTGCAGTATGATTCATCCTCCCTGCGCAGTATACGCCAGAAGGTCGGCATCGTTTTCCAGAACCCGGATGAACAGCTCTTTGCGCCGACTGTAAAACAGGATGTATCTTTTGGTCCATTGAATCTCAGGTTGTCGGTGGAGGAAGTGGAAAAAAGGGTATCCGAGTCCCTTAACATGGTGGGGATGTCAGGATTTGAAAATCAACCCCCTCATAATTTAAGCACCGGTGAGAAAAAAAAGGTGGCGATTGCAGGGGTTCTTGCAATGGAACCGGAAATCCTGGTATTTGATGAACCATTATCAGGACTTGATCCCAGAGGTCAGGCAGACCTGACCGAATTGCTGGACCAGTTAAACGCTGACGGGAAAACGATCATAGTAACTACTCACAGGATGGATTTTGCTGCCGAATGGGCAGATGAGATATGGATCCTCAAAAATGGGAAGGTGACTAAAAAAGGAGCACCTGACGAGATTTTTTCAGACATGTCCCTGATACATGAGGCAAACCTTCAGGTTCCCATGCCAATCCAGACACATAATGAGCTCTACTTAAGGGGATTTGGTAATAAGCAGGTGCCTCTGTCAGTACTTGAACTTGTTGAATCCGTGATGGAATTTTCAGGAGAGGATGAGTATAATGACCACTATGCTCTGGCTAAAAATGATTTTGCACCGCTTGATGAATGTTTCATAGCATTTGAGAATGGAGCACTTGTGGCATCCCTTGATGATTTCGAAAACAGTTTTGCAAGATGCCGGTGCACTGAACAGGCACATGAGGGCGAACAGATCCCTGTAGACCTGTCTGATTTACCAAAAGGCATAGTCTGGATCGTTCGTACACCCGGTGCAGCAGAGGGCGGCGCAGAAATGATGCCTGCTACTGTGGTGAGGGATCTAATTGATTCCAAAAAACCCCACCGGATCGGGGCAATGGGAACCGTTGCCAAATCTATAGTGGAAAATACGGGACTAAACTATGACTTCGGGAGTGAGGTCGTGAACTCGGCTGTTTCAGCAAGCCGTCGCGGTCTGTCAACCATGATCTTTGCCACTGGCAAAATGGCAGAACTTGCTGCAAAGCGTATCGCTTACCTGAACCAGCGGATGGGTGAAGAGATCAGTTTCCAGATGGTTGATGGCGAATTATAACGTCGGTGCGAACCGAAAAATCACATATTATCTAATTGACTAACACATGTTAGCCGCAACAACATGTTATTATAAAGAACCCTCTTAATGAGAGGCGAGGAAATCCTAATGTCAAAAACATTCTCCTTTATACTGCTCATTGTGAACTACTCCACGCTTACGCATGGAGCTTCTTGCTTCATTCTTTGAACCATCGTTCACAAGTCCACAAGCCCTTCCCCTCGTTCCGAAGGTGTCAAACGGTTATTAGATTTTGATTTTGGAGTGCAAACTTCTTGATGTTGATTGCAGCATTGATATCCCTATCGTGTTCTGTATTGCATTCAGGACAACGCCAATCTCTATCTTTCAAAGTCAATTCTTTATTATGAAATCCACAGATATTGCAGATTTTAGTCGATGGCTCGAATTGACCTATTTTTAATAAGGTTTTTCCGTGCCAATCGGCTTTATATTCTAATTGATTGAAGAACATACTCCATGAAACATCACCTATTGATTGTGCAAGACAATGGTTTTTAAGCATGCCTGATATGTTGAGAGATTCTACTGCAACTGCTTGGTTCTCGCTTATGATTTTAGAAGTGGTTCTGTGCAGAAAATCATTTCTCTGGTTGCTTATTTTCTCATGGAGTTTTGATACTGCAAGTCTAGCCCTTCCCCTATTCTTTGAGCCTTTTTGCTTCTTACTCATCCTTTTTTGTAAAACTTTCATTCTATCCATACCGTTTTTAAGATATTTTGGATTGTCTATTTTTTCACGATTTGACAATATGGCAAAATGAGTAAGACCAACATCTATACCCAATGTTGAATTATCATTGAATTGTTGCTTTTCAGGTATTTCCTTATCATCAT
>CAZQWP010000021.1:0-11907 GCA_964597005.1 uncultured Methanosarcinales archaeon
TGAGCAATGTAGGTTACTTTACAATTTTGCATTATCTGAACGTAAGGAAGCGTGGGAAAATGATAACCGATCACCGATGCAATATCATGTTACGTTACCTATCACAAAATGCCAATTGGACAGGCTATCGGGAATTTCTCGATAATTTACAAACAGGGCTACAATTTGTAGTTACTTGTAAGAATCTCCATGCGTAAACGTGGAGTAGTTCAAAAACCATTCGAACGCCAATGCGGCAATTTTAAAAGTGTAAGGACCATAATAGAATTACACATGGAAAACGAAATAAAACTGATCCATACCGCAGATTCCCATATCGGCTACCGCCAGTATCATAGTGAGGTACGGAGACAGGATTTTCTGGATGCTTTCTCGGTTGTTGTTAGTGATGCTATTGACATGCGGGTGGATGCTGTGATCCATGCAGGAGACCTGTTCGATTCAAGAAATCCCACACTGGATGACATTCTGGATACCATGGCCATCCTTTCCCGGCTGAAAACTGCGGGAATTCCCTTCCTTGCTATTGTCGGGAACCATGAAAGCAAGCAGTATACACAGTGGCTTGACCTCTATGAAAAAATGGGAGTTGCAACCCGGCTTGGCACAGAACCTTACAGTATAGGGGAGGTTGCTGTGTATGGGATTGATAGTGTCCCGAAATCAAAGATACCTCTTTTCGACTACTCGGTGTTTGACAACAAAGGGACTGATGCCCATTATAACATCCTTGTGATGCACCAGCTCATGAATCCGTTCTCATTTGGAGAATGGGACTGTGTGGAAGTTATCCAGTCACTCCCCTTCAATATTCATGCTATCCTGCTCGGGGACTACCACAAGTATGAAAAAACAAAGATCGGTGAGACGTGGGTCACCTATCCCGGAAGCACTGAACGCAACAGTACAGCCGAGCTTGAGGTGAGATCATATAATGTAATAACAATAGGTAGCGCCGGCATGGATATCAGCAGGCGAAACATCCCGACCCGCGACTTTGTCTTTATCCCGGCTGTGCTTATTGATAACTCCAAAAGTTATGAGGAAATATTTGATGCCATCAAAGAGCATGACATCGCAGACAAAGTCGTGGTGGTTGATATCTCAGGTGACCCCGAAGTATCGGTATCATACAGTGAGATCGAGGATTTCTTGCTATCCAGAAAGGCACTTGTCCCAAAGATCAGGGATCTTCGAATAGGAGAGGGAGTGACCAGTGATTCATCCATTGGTGTTTCATTCTCAGACCCTGATGAAGCTGTGAAAGAGGAGATCAAGAAGATGAGCCTGACAAACGCAGGTCTGCTCATCGATGAGATCGTAAGGGACCCTTCAATCGTGAAGAGTAAGGTGGACGCTCTGGCAGAAGAACGCATTGCTGCCCTGATAGAAGGGATAGATTTTACGAATCCTGTCCCCCAGAACCTTCTTTCTGTTGTGGACATGGAAAAACCACCACAAACACCTGATGAGGAGTGTAAAGAAGAAGATCCTAAAATCATCGAGAATTTGTCCGCTGAAGCTTCCGCAAAAATAACCGTTATCGAAGAAGTCACTGAAAAAAATGTAACTGAAAAAGAGGTTGTTGAAAATGAAGCTACTGGAAAAGATGTGACTATGAAAGAAAAAAAGCCAGCTCTACGGCAGTACAACCTTGGTGATTACCTGTGAAACTCAAAAGGCTCCGTGTTGAGAATATAAGGAGTTATAAGGAACTGGATATCTCCTTTGACAGCGGAGTGACTGTCGTCTCGGGGGTCAATGGGAGTGGTAAATCCAGTCTGCTGGAAGCATGCTTTAGCGGGCTTTTTGGTAGCAAGACTCTTTCAACGGGGTTCGTGCTGGCAGATATGATACGCAAAGGAGCGACAAGCGCAGCCCTAATCCTTGAATTCGAACAGAAGGAACGGGACTATGTTATCGAGCAGGGATTTAGATACAACCCTAAAAATGACCGCGCCTCAAATACCAAATCGGTTTTCAAGGTTGACGGTAAAATACTGGTCGACCAGGCTACCCAGACCTATGAAGCTGTGCGTGCACTTCTTAATATGGACGAAGAGGCGTACAAAAATTGCGTCTATATCAGGCAGGGTGAGGTCGATGTGCTGATCAATGCAAAAACATCAGACCGCCAGCGTCTGATCGATGACCTGCTTCAGATCGGTAAACTCGAGGAGTACCGTGGGCGTGCAGGCAGTGCACGGGTGGCTGTGGGAAGACTCCAGCGGGATTTAGGGGAGAGGATGACGGATGTTACTTCAAATATTGAAAAAATCGAGAGCACAGAGCCTGTCAAGACACTCAACGGGTTTAAAATGCTGTCAAACAGAAGTCAGGATAAACTGAATGAACTGAACAAGAAAAAGGATACTGCAAAGTCAAAGATGGATGAACTGACATCAAAGGTCTCAGAGCATGGGGGACTTACGGCAAAAATGGATGCTTCCAATGAAGAGATTGTGGAATTTGGTATAAAGAAGGATAGCGAGTTCAAACTGATTGAGACAAACAGGAAAGACATCCGGTCAAAACGCGAATCCGTGCAAAAGATCAAAAACGAAAATACAATATTTGAAAAGGAGATCGGTTCCCATGTTGAAGACATTAATGAGGTTGTGGTCGAGAAAGAAAAACATGAACGTCTCACATTGAACGCTCTGAACGATTCCGTAAATATGCATGCACTGGCTAAAAAGGATTTGGCATCGGAAGAGAAAAACCAAAAGGAGATAGAAAAACAACTTCTTGCCAGCCAGCAAACCGTACAAAAGATCAAAGACGAGATTGTCTCCATAGAGCAGGAAATCGCAAAAGCCACTGATTCAATGAAGGAGCTGGATGAAAAACAGATTGATTCGATTGAAAATGCCAGAGTACTTGGTTTTAACGTTAAAAAGCTGGATAATATCGATGATATTACTGACCTGCTAAAAGACCAGCATACACGACTTCATGGCACTGAAAGGGAACTTTCAACCCGCATTCACGAACTTGAAAAGAAGATTAGGAAATCCACTGAACTTCTGGAAAAAGGCATGTGTCCGACATGCGGTCAGGGTCTCAAAGGCTCGAGTATTGAAGAGACAACGGCGGATGATGAGGAAAAGAGATCAGTTCTGTTTGTTGAACTTTCAGAGCTAAAAGTAAAAGAAGGTGAGATTGAAGACAAACTTGAGCTTGTGAAAAAGGCAAAGAGATACGGGAAAGAGATTGCAGATCACCAGAAGAGAATTGAACTGGTCAGCAACAGCCTCGAATCGTCGGTGAAACAGCTTGACGGTCTCAACAGAAGGTTTGCTGAAGAGGATAAAAAGGTACAACAACTTGAAGAACGCAGGGACGAACTGGCAGATACGGTTGCTGAAATTAGAAAGAAGATAGACATCCTCAAAACCCGGGAAGAAACTGCACAAAAAGAGCATGCAGAATCGAAGAAGATTCTCGATTCCGCAAAGAGAATCCAGAATAACCTTCATGAAACGGATAGACTTACAGTTACCATTGAACAGCTCGAAGGCAATATCCAGAACAGCATGGAGAAGATTGAACTTATCGAAGGACAGATCATTGAGCGCAGGGAAAGGCTTCACGAAATTGATGAAAAGCTTGGGAGCATTGATATCAATGAACTCAATACAAAGCTAAAAATGTTCGAGACCGCACACAAAAATATTGGTCTGGAGATTGAAAAATCAAGACGTGAAAAAGAAGAGACCGTAAAAAAAATAGGGCACATAGAGAACGAGATCAAACGACTTTCCGAACTTCATGATAATCTAAAAATCCTGTCAAATAAACGTGATTACCTTCAGTCCGCCTACATGGATGCTGAAGCCCTGGAAGATATGTACCTGCGCATCCGTGCAGACCTTCGGGCACGGAACATAGGTGCTCTGGACGCGCTACTGAACGAGATGTTCTCTTTCATGTATTCCAATAATGCATACTCCCATATCAAACTGGATTCCGATTACAACCTTACGGTGTATGAAAAGAACGGAATACCTCTTGAGCCGAAATTACTGAGTGGTGGTGAGCGTGCGATATTCAATCTGGTACTTCGATGCGCGATCTATCGTTTGCTGGCTCTTGGAGGCAGCGGTGCAGCCCGGGGTGACGGACTCCCACCGCTCATATTCGATGAACCTACAGTGTTCCTTGACCGCGGACACGTACAGCAGTTGATCAAGCTCGTTGACATGATGCGGGACATTGGAGTGGGGCAGATCTTGATAGTATCACATGATGAATCATTAATTGATTCGGCTGACCATGTATTCTTGGTCGAGAAGGACCCTATTACGAATACATCAACAATAACGGCAAAGTAAGGTATTCCTTCAAATAGGATTACCAGTTGCCCGCAAAAGCCAGAAGTTCATCCACATCAGCCATCCCGTCAAAAAACTCATGGTCTCTTATTAGGTGGCCCTCAAGAGTGATGGAATCAACAAAACCATACCAATAAACTACCAACCCCTGTCCGAACTCTTTCTCGTAGTGCTTGAATTGTTTTTGATAGTAATACTGGTGCTCCCGTAGATCCCCGAACGTCGCTTTGCTCTCGATCCACTGGATGTCCGTACCGTCTATGGTGAGTGGATCGTCAATAACAAAATCAGGAGTTTTTCCGTTCCCGTTTTTACGTAAGTCGTTTTCGTTACAATGGACGATGTCCTGAACTTCCAGCCATTTTTCGATGATATCTTCACCCATCTGCCCTCTTGCTCTCTGTTTCTGGTGGGCTTTTGGAGAATAGAAATAATCGGCATTTAAAGCCTGCATGACCTCGACCCTTAAACGTCTGTTACGTATCGTTTCAGGGTTTTTGAACATTATATTTATGTATTTTTTCGAGTGCCCCATCTCCTTCAGTATCATGGCTGCCATGAGTGTGGCAGGGAACTTGTTCCTTTGCGCGATGTGCAATATCGCACTGCCTTCTTCCCATGTTCGCAGGTGTCTTTTAGTGTACCTCTGCATACGACCATGATTTATTATAACCTTTCTTACGATCTTCTGTTGAAGTATCGTAGCTGCTATTCCAACAGGCTCGTGGATTTTATTTGAAATTCGTTCAACATCCTCAAAAGTGTTGACAGAATCATATATTTCCAGATATGTTTTTTCATCCATTTTGATCATCTAATTTCGCAGATTTAGTAAGGAGCAAGCAGCCATCACATCTTTTTTTGCCGCAATATCGTTTTGCGTATTCAACGATCAGGGCATGGTATTCTTTATAGAGGTCCACGTCTTCTTCGAGTTCACCTTCAAAAAGCTCCTGCAAATGGAGATAATCGCCTTCAATGCCAAGACAGCGCATGATCCGTGTTGTGTATGCATCGATCACGAATTTGGGTTTGTTTGCAGCGTATAATACAATGCTATCAGCGGTTTCGTTCCCGACACCGTTCAAGGATAACATTTCAGATCGCAGATTACCCACTGGCATTCTGAAAACATTCTTAAGACCATTGTCTGCAAAATATTTTGCAATATTCACCAGACGTGATGCCTTCTGGCGGTAGAAACCACAGCATCGGACAAAATCCTCAACTGATCCCAGATCGGCTTTAGAAAGACTTTCAGGCTCCATTAACCCATGCGCTTTAAGGTTCGATATAGCCTGCTCTACATTTGTCCATTTAGTCTGCTGGGTCAAAATAGCACCGACCACAACTTCAAATGGGGTCTCAGCTGGCCACCAGTCCTGAGGTCCAAGTTCATTTAATAAGGTAATGTAGATTTGTTTTAGGGTTTTAACTGTCATTTTTCTGATGAATGATTGGTCAATACAATGATAATTAAAACAGACATTCTAATTATAATTATGGAATTTAATACTATTTAATCCTCTGGAATGCAGAACGTTAATTTGAGATATATTTGATTGAAAAGGAATGCTGTACCAATGAGAAACTTTTACCGGTAGAGCACCACAGTACTTCCCCTCACTTCTATCAGTGTTGTCTTTGTTGTATCTGCAAGCTGTTGTGCAAGGGTTTTTATATCCCCGTCAGGGGCTGCACTTTTAAGCATCTTTACCTTTACGAGACGGTTTGCTTTTATTTGTTTTACCAGTTCCTCGACCAAGGCATCCGTTATTCCGTTCTTTCCAATATTTATTATCGGTTTTAACTGAACAGCCTCTGACTTTAATTTGTATAATTTATCTTTATCCATATAAGATTCCACACAGCAATTTAACATAAAATGTATTATTTGCACCTGTATTATTTGTGCCGTACTCGTTTAACTTCGGTACCCACATTTATTTACAATATCTTTTTGACTTTTTCGGCGGCCTTTTCAAGTTCCACAAGTATAAGCCCAAGACCCGCATCCGGGTTAGTTAGCACAATTATAAGTGCTTTAGAGCCTGCTCCGGTAGCAATTAGCTTCCCGTGTTCGGTTTCGACTATAACCCTATCAGGCACACCTTTTCCAAGTTCGGTGGTAGCTGTTTCTGCAGCAGCCAGCATAGTGGCAGACATTGCTGCAAACGTTTCAGCCCTTGAGCCATATGACTGGATGTTGGATGCTATCAGCAAACCATCGCGTTTCGCCACAACCGATGCCTCGACGCCTCCTACCTTTTTAAGGTCAACTAAGACCTTATCGAGCATTTCGACCATGCTGGCCATCTCATGCCACCTCTGTTATTTTATCAATAAGAGTATCAAACGCTTCGAATACACCTTCCCCCTTTGATGCAACAGCAGCTACAATTGGAACATTGCCGGGTATATTGAAATGAGCCCTGATCTCCTCAGGTTTCAGTGCATTGTTAAGGTCCTGTTTATTGGCAACCACAACCAGTGGAAGACCGTGTGCCTTCGTTATTTCAAGTATATGTTTTGCCCTAACAAAGTCTTTTGGGACAGTGGAATCAACAACAAGGAATATCCCCATTGCTTCTACGCTTAGCATTTTAATTATAGGGTCAAAGCGCTCCTGTCCGGGAGTCCCAAATATATCAGCGCTGAAACCTTTATAATCGAGATGACCATGGTCAAGCGCCACTGTTGTACCTACTCGATCCACAGACACAGACCGTGTTGAAAGTGCATGAACAAAAGTGGATTTTCCGGCATTTAAAGGACCGGTGACCAGTATCTTGGGGATATATATCCTGATGCCACCGGGGCGCAGGACCCTGAACGACATGGATTTGGGCAGAATATCGCTCCAGTTGGCATTCAGTACTCCGAAATACTGCCCGAATATCACTCGCTCGGCAATACCTCCAACTGTGATCACAGCATCGAAAAGCTCGTTTTTGATCGCTTCAAGCGTATCTCTCTGATAAGGCCAGGCAGTGAAATTATAGATCAATACATTATCATAGACCATTCCGTACTTGTTCCAGTTCTCGATAGCAGCTAATGTTTCTTTTTCACCGCAGAGATCCATAACAGTGGAGAGTGATTCGAATATGATTATAACGCTTTCATCAAGTTCTTCCATTACTTTTCCAAGCATGTTGCTTATTGAGTCTATGTTTTCCGGATTATCTACTACATATTTTTCCTTCGAGATCGATCCAACAAGCCCTGAATATGCATCGACGATGAACAGGCGTTCATTATAATCATTAAGTTCCCATCCAAATTCCCCAAATACGTCCCTTATTGCTTGCGGATTTGAGCTCGATGCTACGAAAACACATTTTTTGCCAGCTGAGAGATTATGATATAATGTCTGCATTCCGAAGACGTTCCCTTCAACGCCCGGGGAAGTATAGTAGATGAGCGACTTGCCATGGGGAATGCTTCCCTTCAAATATTCGTCCAGCTTGGAGATTCCTGTCTGAATCATGTCACTCACATTCTTTCATGGTGAAATTAGCACCGTCGATCTCGTAATCAAACCATGGTGTGGGTTTTGCCGTAAGACCAACTACCCGCAATAGAAAGTCATCATCATGTGATTTTATCTCAAGCATCCCATCGAATAGCTGTTTTAAGGTTGCTACTGTTTGCGGGTCATGCATTTCGTCTTCGACGACATATATACCCAGAGCGTTTGCCGCCTTTACGCGTCCTGTGAAAACATGCAAGAACCTGAAAACGGTCTGTATATTTGAATACATCAAGATCGTAGATAGAGAATTAATGCAAAGACGCATTTCCTGGATATTCTTTTTCATCAAAAACTCATCAAAAAATTGGCTTATCTTGACCCCGATTCCCGTCAAATCGACCGGACTGGATGCACGTTTTATTTTATCAGTGTCAACTGCGCCCATACCAAGCGTTTTTGTAACACAGTCTACTATTCCGATATGCGAATCTTCAATGTCCAGATTATGATGTAAAAACCAATCAAAAATCCGTTCCCCTGGATCACGGGTAGAGACAACAACCGCAGACTCTTCTTTCTTCAACCCATTGTATATGATACTGTTTATTATCTCATCCTTGCCGCTCATAGTGGGCCCTATCACCATGATATTTGTGCCTTCTCTTATTTTTCCAATCCGATCATCGAGTTCTTTAAAACCCAATGAATATCCCGACATAGCACACTTCCTTCTATAAGATTGTTTCAAAGCATGGTTGTGTTTTTCTATGGAAATAATATAAACTTAAACTTTCACTATCCAATTATATTTAATTTCATTGGTGATCGGTTAAGGTAATTTTTCCCTTGTTAGCACATCGTTTTTGAACAAATTGAATCAAATGCATTTTCACTAAATATTAAAAATCACGTGTTATAGCCTTGAATATGAAATTATATTTTTAGTCAATAATTTACAAAAAACAGGTGATTTATCATGATTCATCACTTAACCGATCACGCATGTATTTAATTTATTAACCTTATTTATCATATTAATCGTATTTAACTTATTCTTGTATATGCTTTACTATGTGCCCGGCTTCAGGGATGATGATGTTCTTAAGTGCCAGTCTGATAGCATTAGGAGATCCCGGCAGGCAGAAAATTGCCCGGTTTTTTATAACACCTGCCACTGCCCGGGTCAGAATGACAGCTGTGCCGACTTCGTCAATGCTTTTATACCTGAAAAGCTCTCCAAATCCCGGCATTTCCTTGTCGAACATAGGTGCTATGGATTCGATCGTAACGTCCTGTGAAGTTAATCCAGTACCTCCGCTCGAAACAATTATATCTGCACCCATGTCGATTGCAGATATGACGGCATTCTTTATGGACTCTGGATCATCACTTATGAGTATATACTGCAAAACATGGTGCCCATTCCTGACAACTATATCATGCATGACCTGTCCTGACACATCCTCCGCAACTTCTGGAGTGGCTACACTACCGTATTTTCGAAACCTTGATGTAGAAACTGTGATCAATACAAAATTGCAGGGGCCACGTACATCCTTTTTGTGCTGATTTGTTGTAGATACATTCATACGAAGTATTTATAAGTGAATCAGTATAAGAAGTACACGATTTTGATATGAAGATACTAACAATCGATATTGGAACCGGGACACAGGACATCCTCTTATATGATACAAATAAAGAGGTCGAGAACAGCCTTATAATGGTAATGCCGTCACTAACCGTAGTTGTAGCAGATAGGATACGCATGGCAACTGCTGTTGGCAAGGACATTCTGCTCACCGGGGATGTGATGGGGGGCGGTCCATCCGTTCACGCAATAAGAGAACATCTTAAACAGGGTTTGTCAGTGTATGCGACAAAAAATGCTGCACTGACCATTAACGACAATATAGACCGTGTGCGCGGACTGGGTGTTATGATCGTTGGTGATGAGAACATAAAGTCCCTGTCCGGTAAAACCCGGCAGATCCTCCTTCAGGACATTGACATTAACGCTATTGGAACTGCACTTTCACAGTTTGGTGTCGAGATGCCTTCAAAATTTGCAGTTGCATTGCAGGACCACGGTGAATCTCCAGATAAAAGCAACCGTGTGTTCAGGTTCAGGCATTTTGAAGAGGTTATTAAAAAGGGTGGAAACATGAATATGTTTGCCTATGATCGTGAAAATATCCCCAGCTACCTCACGCGTATAAAAGCCGCATCCAGAACACTGGACAATTATGAGTCGATATTCATGGATACTGGACCTGCAGCCATTTTTGGTGCCCTGCTGGACCCTTTAGCCGTGCAGCCTGTAATAGTCGTTAACATAGGTAATGGGCATACTCTTGGTGCAATTGTTATCGATAACAAAGTGACCGGACTCTTTGAGCACCACACATCCCTTCTTGGTGCAGAAAAATTACAGGATTATATTGTGCGGCTTGCCAATGGCACACTTACTTTCGACGAAGTGTTTAACGATGGCGGACATGGCTGCTATATCTGCGAAAAGGCTGGTTTTGATTTTATATCGTCGGTGATGGTGACAGGACCAAAACGCGGTATTTTGCAAAATGCTGCGGAATCACAGAGAAGGGCGGATATATGGCAAAAATTACATTTTGCAGCTCCCTTTGGGAATATGATGCTTTCCGGATGTTTCGGTTTACTATCGGCTTTTTTGAAAAATGAAAGTAGTTTTACTGATAAGACTTATAAACTCCAAGGTAATTAGGGGAAGAGTTATCAGTTAAGTATCTTCAATCCAGATTATCAATAATTCTGTGGTATAAATTATAAATTAAGTGGAATATAACTAGAGGAGACGCAAAAACACTATTTTTATTCTACTTGATCATTCAAGGAGGCTCAATCTCATGGTAAGAAAACCAGCAAGCATGTATAGAAATGTAAAACAGCGCTCTTGCACAAGACGAAAGTATATGGGCGGTGTACCGGGAAGTCAGGTAATTCATTATGACATGGGCAACAAGACAGCAGAATTCCCTGTCAAATTGACTTTGATCGCAAAGGAAAGATGCCAGATACGCCATACAGCTTTGGAAGCTGCGCGTATCACAGCAAACAGGGCATTAACATCTGCCGCAGGACGTACTGGATACCACCTTAAACTGCGGGTATACCCTCATGAGGTGTTAAGAGAAAATAAACAGGCAACTGGCGCCGGTGCGGATCGTGTGTCAAGCGGAATGCGGGGTGCCTACGGTAAAAATGTATCAACCGCTGCACGGGTTTCTGCAGGGCAAAAGATCTTTACGGTTTCAGTGAATAAAGAAAACTATGCTGCAGCAAAAGATTCAATGAGGCGCGCAGGCCAAAAATTGCCAACGCCAATCCGGATCGTCATTGATCAGGGCTTGGAACTGGTACAGTAAAACCAAGATATTGTAAGGTATTAAATATGGATGATTACGAAGCGCTTTTGGACCGTGCAATCAAAAACTTGCCTGACAAGGAGACTACGGACGAGCGTTTCGTAATTCCTGAACCCAAGATGTTTGCGGAGGGAAAGACCACTGTACTGGATAATTTCGGTAACATAGCAAGTGTGCTGAATCGCGACCCGGACCATATTATGAAATATCTTACCCGGGAACTGGGTACAGCTGGCAAGATAGATGGTAATCGCGCAATATTTCAGGGTCGATTCACGAAAGATATGATGAAATCCAACATCATTTCTTATGTTGAAGAATATGTTATGTGCTCCGAATGCTCGCGCCCGGACACGCAGCTGGTCAAAGTTGAAAGAGTACTGATTTTGAAATGTTCAGCTTGTGGTGCCCACAGGCCTGTCAAAAAGAGGCGATCCGTTGCTGCCACTCCGCGTGATGTCATAGAAGAAGGCGGGGAATATGAGGTCAGGATCGATGCCGTTGGTTCAAAAGGAGATGGGATAGCCAAACTTGCCAAGTTTACTATTTTTGTACCCGGTACTGCAAAAGGTGAAGTGGTAAATATTAAAATAAAACGTATCAGTGGCACTCTTGCATTTGCAGAGAAAATTTGACGATAATACTCGTTAAAACGAGTGGTTTGTTGTTCTAATATATTGCATACATGTTCGAT
>CAZQWP010000022.1:0-11825 GCA_964597005.1 uncultured Methanosarcinales archaeon
ACAAAAGATGACAAGTATACAAGCTGCCTGCATCCAGATGGACATATCACATTGTTCAAAGCAAACTAACGTCTCTAAAGCCCTTTCAATGGCAAAGAATGCAATAAGCTGCGGCTCAAAACTTATTGTGTTACCAGAAGTATTCTCGACCGGATTTTGCTATGATAATATGGAGGACGTTTCAGAGCGTGCTCCATACCCTACAATTAAAACATTGTCTGATTTTTCAAAGGAATATGATTGCATTATTATTGGCTCGATCATTGAAAAAAAAGTGGATGATAATGGGTTACCTGTATATTATAATCTCGGCTTTTGTATTGAATCCGGACACTTTGCCGGCACTTACAGAAAAACTCACCCTTTCGGGATGGAAAAGTCTTATTTCTCAAGGGGTGATACGATTTTGCCTATAGAACTAAAAAGGAACAACATAACCATTGGTCTTGAGATATGTTATGAAATAAGGTTTCCCGAAGTGGCAAGAAAATTATCACTCGCTGGTGCAGATATACTTGTTACGATCGCTGAATTTCCGAATCCAAAGATCAAACAGTGGAGGTCACTCGCCATGTCCCGCGCAATAGAGAACCAGCTTCCCCACATAGCCTGCAACCGCACAGGAAAGGATCCGTATTCGTCATTCTTTGGCGGTTCCCTTATCATTGATGCCTGGGGCGAGGTCAAAGCTCAAACCGGGAATGATGAATGCATCATCATACATGATATCGATCTGGATAAGAATAAAAATATCCGCAGTATGGTTCCGCTTTTTGAAGATAGGCGTCCGGACATCTATTAATTCTTCGAAAGGTTGGAATGGGGAATTCAGGGTTGTTAACGGATATTTTTATACTCATACGGCTAATCCGAATTCTTTCCTGAATACTTATCCTGCTTTTCCATAACTGAAATCCAGGTATTTTTTGTCTTATTTTTTTGTCTTGAATTCTGAAATATCCCCCAATAAATATTAACTCATATTAGTATCAAAATCCAGTTTGGAGCTTATTTAACCTGATAGCTAAAAAGGATAAGTTCTTAAGGCGAAAGGGTAATTTGACGAGCCAAAGGTGGAATAATGGCAATTAGAGAAGACATCCATAAAGTACTTATCATAGGTTCCGGACCCATTCTCATCGGTCAGGCAGCGGAGTTCGATTATTCCGGTACGCAGGCGTGCAAGGCACTGCGCCAGCTAGGTTATGAAATCGTGCTGGTAAACTCCAACCCTGCCACCATCATGACCGATCCGGGAATGGCGGACATGACTTATATTGAGCCCCTCAACCTCGAAACGCTAGAGAAGATCATAGATAAAGAGCGACCTGACGCATTGCTTCCAAACCTTGGTGGCCAGAAAGGATTGAACCTCTCATCTGAGCTTTATAAAGCTGGCGTGCTCGAAAAATACGGTGTGAAGATCATAGGGGTGCAGGCTGATGCAATAGAGAGGGGTGAAGACCGGATCACGTTCAAGGAAACGATGAATAATCTTGGTCTGGAAGTGCCGCGCAGTGAAGCCACGTTCAGTGTTGAAGAAGCGGAAAGGATAGCAAAGGAGATCGGGTATCCGGTTGTTATCAGACCTGCCTATACAATGGGCGGGACAGGTGGTGGTTTCGTCTACAACGTTGATGAACTTCGCACCATTGCTGCGCGTGGTATCGCCGCAAGTTTGATCGGGCAGATCCTTGTGGAGGAATCTGTGCTAGGCTGGGAGGAACTGGAACTCGAGGTTGTAAGAGATTCGGAGGGCAACAGGATCACCGTGTGCTATATTGAGAACATTGACGCCATGGGCGTACACACCGGCGACAGCTTTTGTTCTGCACCCATGCTCACCATCGATGAGGAACTCCAGGAACGTCTGCAGGAATACTCGTACCGCATCGTTGATGCAATCGGTGTGATCGGTGGTACAAACGTCCAGTTCGCTCACAACCCGGAGACAGGACGCGTGGTGGTCATCGAGATCAATCCACGCACATCACGCTCATCCGCACTTGCCTCCAAGGCCACCGGATTCCCTATTGCTCTGGTATCTGCGAAACTTGCTGGTGGGCTCCTGCTGCAGGACATCCCCTACTGGCGCGATGGAACACTGGACAGATACACGCCATCAGGTGACTATGTGGTCATAAAGTTCGCACGCTGGGCGTTCGAAAAGTTCCCGGGCTCTATCGACCAGCTCGGCACCCAGATGCGTGCGGTCGGCGAAGCGATGAGCATCGGTAAGAATTATAAGGAAGCATTCCAGAAGGCGATCCGTTCCCTGGAGATCGGGCGTTATGGACTCGGGTTCGCTAAGAACTTCAATGAACTTCCACTGGACGAATTGCGCAAATTACTGAGAGAACCGTCATCTGAGCGTCAGTTCATCATGTACGAAGCGCTTCGAAAAGGAATGTCCATCGATGAAATGCACAGGATCACGCACATCAAATCCTGGTTCCTGCAGCAAATGAAGGAACTTGTCGAACTCGAAGAGGATATTCTCAAGTACAGGAACAGCAAACTAACCGATGATCTTCTCATACAGGCCAAAAAAGATGGATTCTCCGATCGATACCTCGGCAAGATACTCAATGTGCCAGAGAAAGATATCCGTGAGCATCGTCTTTCACTCGGTGTGCGGCAGGCATGGAATATCGTGCCAGTGAGCGGCGCGGAGAACGCAGCTTATTACTACTCCACTTATAACGCACCGAATGAGGTGCCCGTGTCGGATCGAAAGAAGATCATGATCCTTGGCGGCGGTCCGAACCGGATAGGTCAGGGTATCGAGTTCGATTATACCTGCGTGCACGCTGCGTTTACGCTCCGGAATCAGGGCTATGAGTCCATCATGGTCAACTGCAACCCGGAAACAGTTTCCACAGACTACGACACTTCCGACAAGCTATACTTCGAGCCGATTACCGTGGAGGACGTGCTCAGCATTTACAAAAAAGAAAAACCAGAAGGTATTATCGTTCAGTTTGGAGGTCAGACACCACTGAACATTGCTGCGGAACTCGAAAACTCCGGCGTGAAAATACTCGGGACATCTGTCAAAAGCATCGACCTTGCAGAGGACCGCGAACGTTTCGCTTCAACTATCAGGAAACTGGGAATTCCGATGCCAGAGCCCGGAACAGCCACATCTCTTGAAGAGGCACTACAAGTCTCTGAACGTATCGGTTATCCCCTCATTGTGCGCCCTTCGTACGTGCTGGGCGGCCGTGGTATGGAGATTGTCTACGATGAGGAAATGCTTATAAAATATGTTCTCGGAGCCATCGAGATCACACCCAAAAAACCCATGCTTATTGACAAGTTCCTTGAGGAGGCGCTGGAATGCGAAGTTGATGCCATATCTGATGGAAAGGACATCTTTATTCCTTCCATTATGGAACACATCGAACTGGCCGGCATACACTCAGGCGACAGCGCATGCGTATTGCCGCCGGTCGGGATATCAGAAGAACAGATGGAAACCCTTCGCGAGTACACGCGCCGAATCGCCATGGAACTGAAGGTTATCGGGCTCATGAATATCCAGTACGCTATTAAAAACGGAGAAATATACATCCTTGAGGCAAACCCACGAGCTTCACGCACTGTGCCCCTTGTGTCCAAGGTCACAGGTGTGTCCATGGCCCGTATCGCAACTGAGATCATGCTCGGTGCAAAACTGGAAGAAATGGACACCCACCAGCGCGAATATCCACATTTCGGTGTCAAGGAGACGGTTTTTCCATTCAACATGTTTCAGGAGGTCGATCCAGTTCTGGGGCCGGAGATGCGGTCCACTGGTGAGGTACTTGGTCTGGCGGACTCACTTGATATCGCTTTCTTCAAGTCACAGGTTGCGGCTGGTTCCCCCCTGCCGCTTAAAGGTACTGCATTAATCACCGTAGCCTCTGGTGACAGGCTTCAAGTTCTCCCGGTTGCCAGGGAATTCGCTTCGATGGGGTTCAATATACTCGCCACTGCGGGTACAGCCAGCTTCCTCAGGGAGAAAGGTATCGATTGCAAGAACATCAATAAATTGCATGAGGGACGTCCCAACATCGTTGACTCAATGCACAATGGAGAGATACAAATCGTTCTCAACACACCGGTGGGCAAAGAGAGCGCCTACGAAGACAGCTACATCCGAAAATCTGCCATTAAGTACAATATCCCTTACCACACAACCACGGCTGCAGGTCTCGCTGCAGCCAGAGGGATCAAAGCAGCACGTGAAAAACGTATTGATGTGAAATCCCTGCAGTCCTATCACCATGACATCAAATAAGAAGTTGCGGTTTTGGGCTTAAGTCGATGACCTAATAAGATAGTAGAATATATAATATCTAATACCCTGCAAACTCCGAGATAAGAACTGTGGAAATATATGAGGGAGATACAATGAGTAGCACAAAGATTGGAAATGTCACAATAAACTGGCTTGGTCATTCCGGGTTTATGATCAAAGGCGAAGGTAAGACCATCTATATTGACCCGTATGTCCTGCCTGAGAACGTTGATTTTGAAGATCTGGCAGATATCATTCTGATAACTCATGAGCACTACGACCACTGCAATCCTGATGCTATCAGGAAACTTCGGAAAGAAGATACTACTACACTCATACCTGAAAATTGTTCACTTAAGTTTCGGGGAGATGCGAGACGTATCATGGAAGGAGACGTATTGACTGGTGGGCTTGCAATAAAAGACATGGATATTGAAGTCGTTCCTGCCTATAACATAAATAAGACCAACCATCCCAAAGGTTTGGGCGTTGGATATATAATAAAGGTTGAGGGTATCAGAATTTACCATGCAGGAGATACCGACCTTATTCCAGAAATGAAAGAAATTGCCGCGGATGTCGCACTGCTTCCAATTGGTGGCACTTATACCATGGATGAAAGTGAGGCAGCAGAGGCTGCGGTGGCAATTAGCCCAAAGGTCGTAATCCCGATGCATTACAATTATCTCGAAACTACCAGGGCTGATGCAAAGATATTTAAAAAATTGGTCAATGACAAAAATCCAGATATTAGCGTTGTGATCCTGTAAGTTTCGATAAATACAAAATAAAAGAAAACGATTAAAATGGCACGTGCCCGAAAAAAACAGAAATCCCTTATCAAGGACCTTGCAAAACAGCGTATTGAGCACCTTTTTGAACTTGCTGAGGATGCGTATAAGTCCCATCCGAAAAGAAGCAACAGGTATGTCTTAATTGCCAGAAAAATCGGTATGCGCTATCGGACAAGGATTCCAAGAGAGTATAAACAAAGGATATGCAAGCAATGCCATTCGTATATGGTGCCTGGCAGCAACGCAAGGTTCAGGCTTCGTGGGAGGTATATAACAGTGACATGTCTCACCTGCAACAAACAGATGCGTTATCCTTATCAGAGAAACGGGCAAACTGAAAAATTGCCAGCTGGTGAGAAATAAGTTATCCGAGGATTGCAGTTAATATTTTCATAAAGATAAATGTTGCCACTACCATTGAAGCGCCAACTGTGAGATACATCAGGAAATTTCTGTAAACTACAGCGCGTTTTGAGCCGGCCTTAATACCAAGTGAATGGCAGGTATGACAATCACCGCAGCCTTTAGAACTGGTTGCGCATGAATCATTCCAGCCCCCTGTACGCGGTATTACAGGAATTGGTTTGGTTTCATCTGACATAATTAAACCTATCTTTTTTAATTGATATAAACATTGGTGTTTGGCACATCTCGGAAAATCAAGCGACGAGAGGGGGATTCGAACCCCCGAGGCGCAAAGCACCACAGGATTAGCAATCCTGCGCCATACCGGGCTTGGCTATCTCGTCAATCTAAAAAAGTCTATTAAAGCCTTGATGTGCTTCCTTCAATGCAATCCAGATATTTAATGCTTTCCGAAATTAAGTGGCAGGCACGCCGCAAGTTGCTGACCGTCACATTCCCAAGTGGTCTGAGATCTCGCCTCCACCCCGCAACCCTATAAGCGATGTGTGTCCACGGTAGGCCTGCTCCCTTCCGGACCTCGGCTGGTTCCCACGGTTAAAATATAAAAACAAGCTCTCCAGCAAGCTTTTATATCAACATCATCCAAACAGGACGGAGCTTCTCAGTTGAAATAACAGGCTTGAAAATGATCAAGACATCTCCTTTTGGCTTCGTCCCCCGCATATCGGCGATTTCGAGTAACAGGTAACGTCGAGCTACCCGGACTAGCCTGCCACCCATACATATACATTACAGGTAATAAAACTATTCCCATGTATCCTAAAACCTGAAAAGTAAGAACTTAAATATAATATGTCAGGCTAATATTGAGTGGTGAAAAGATGAATGAACTCATTGGATTTGTAACCGGTAATAGCAATCGTCAGAAATTGCTGGAACTGCTTGGCTCAAAGAACAACCTGAATGGTGCACGTATTGCAAAGACCATGCACATCCCACGCCCTGTTACGAATAAGATATTAGAAGAAATGATTGGGAAGAAACTGGTCGCAAAAGAAGGTGAATTGTACCAGCTTACCGAACTCGGGACTACGGTAGAAAGACGAATCCATAATATTTAATCTTAGTAAATAAAGAAAAACATCATAAAAGTGGCTTTAGTTCCTCAAAGATAGTTGTTTTGAACTCAAGTTCAAGATGTCTGATAGCATCCGATACAATCTTGAGTTTTTCCTTATCAGAAGCTATTGGATCGAATAACTTTTTTTCCAACCATATATGTGCACCGAATTCATGCCCTTTTGGCCGAACTTCTACAAAATAACGGGTCGATCCAAGTGATTCGAAAAGGGGGTTTAATTCATGCTTTATTCGTTCTTCCAGTATTTTGGTGCGTTTCATGATCCAATTCCACTATACTCTCTGCACGAAGGGTTCTGTTCTTAATTCTCCACTTTCTTCGATCAATTGCTCAATCTTTCGGTCCGCTTTTGTTAATTTTTGGCTGCAAAGACTGGCAAGTTTTATCCCCCGTTCAAACGCTTCAAGACTCTCATCAAGCGTTAACTGCCCATGCTCGAGTCTTTCCACAATAGACTCCAGCTCTTCCAGATTTTCTTCAAAGGACAGTTCCTTTTTATCCCCGGTCTTTTTTTTTGATTCCTTCATCATTTCACTCCGCATTTAATTTTGCTTTCTCTTTCACATTATCAACTGTACACTCGATTGTGCCGTCCCGAACTGTTATCCCAACATCGTCGTTTTTCTTCACATCTGCGATACTTCGAACAACTTCACCGGTTTCCAGTTTGACTGCGATGCTGTAGCCGCGTTCAATAGTCTTAAGGGGGCTCACCGCATGCAGGCGCCCTGCACAAATTTTTAGCTTCGATTCTTTTGAATTCAGGATTGGTTTTATGCCACGCCCCATCCGTGCTGTGATCTCATCTATTCGCTGGTGGTTCTGCCTCAAAATGGCATTAAGTCTTTCAGGTTCTATGTGTGCACGCAGATGATTCAGATGTGTCTCCTCTTCCGAAATCCGGTGTACGATCGAGTTCTTCATCTGAAGCGACAGGAATTCCATACGACGCCTTATCTCTAATTGGTTGGGAACCACAAGTTCTGCGGCTGCAGAGGGAGTGGGTGCCCGCATATCAGCCGTGAAATCCACTATTGTGTAGTCGGTTTCATGACCAACTGCGGAAACCACAGGAATGGTGGAGTCGAATATCGACCTTGCAACCATCTCTTCGTTAAACGGCCATAGGTCCTCAAGCGAACCACCGCCCCTGCCAACTATTATCACATCCACATCTGTCTTGTTCAGCAATTCGATGGAATTCACAATGCTCGGTGCAGCCCCCTCCCCCTGTACAACTGTTGGAGCAAGCAGGATGTCCACCGGACACCTGCGTTCTGCTACGTTCAGGATGTCGTGGATCGCTGCACCAGTGGGTGATGTTGCCACTCCAATTTTCTTTGGGTATTTTGGAACCGGCTTTTTGTGCGATTCGTCAAAGAGACCTTCTTCCTCCAGTCTCTTTTTAAGCTGCTCGAAGGCTTTGTATAACTCCCCTATGCCATCCGGTCGTATGTCCAGAACACGCATCTGGTACTGCCCCCGAATGGTGTAGACGTCGATGGCTCCAAATATCAGGACTTTCATGGAAGATTCTGGTTCGAACTTGAGACCACGGTTCGTCGATCTAAAACTGACGCAACTGAGCTGGCTTTTTTTGTCCTTCAATGTAAAATAATAATGACCGGAACTATGCTTTGTGAGATTTGATATCTCACCCTTAACCCATATCTGCCCTAAATGCGGGTCAGTTGTGAGAAGGTGCTTGATATAGCTGTTCAACTCAGATACGGTGTATATCCCCATGCGGCATGTCTCCAGTTTATGAGCTAAGATACACCAGCTAGTATTATATCTTGATGCAAGCGTGGTGAAAGTGATTAAAACAATGTGACAATCATCACGTCTTTTTCACAGTCACCCAGAACACACTTCCCTGTCCTGCAGGATTATCCTCAACGCCAACAGTTCCGCCATGAAGAGCAATCAATCTTTTGACGATCGCAAGTCCAAGCCCTGTCCCTTTTACAGCTCCTTTTTTCACACGCCTGAAACGCTCAAAAAGTTTTGGTTTATCGTCGTCCGATACCCCCTCGCCAAAGTCGGTCACCGACACCTTCCAGTTTTTCCCTGCATCAACGATATCGATGATGATCTTACTTTCTTTCGGACTGTACTTGATGGCATTGGACAGCAGATTTGCAAATGCCTCTTCAATAACCGGATTTACCATTGAGAGATAAGTTCCATCTGCTGCAAACTCGAGGATCATCTTTTTTTCTTCGAGGACAGAACTGAAGTTTTTGACCACTTCTTTAAAGATGACTCTGATATCCATTTCTTTAAACTCAAATTTCTCCGTGGATTCCAGCTTTGCGAAACTGGATGCGGTCTCGATCATATCAATGAGCTTGTTGTTGTTTCGTTTAATTGCATAAATAGACTGGAGTTTCTTCTCGTTATCTTCGACATCTAGAAGTACTTCAATATACCCTTTGACAATACTAGCAGGATTCAGCAGATCATGACGCAGGATATCCGTGAAAAGGTCCTTAAGTTCATTCGAACGCCTAAGTTCTTCGGCATATTTGCGACGTTCTTCTTCCACAAACCTGCGCTCAGTGATGTCAATACCTACCCCAAAGAAAAAATCTAATTCGTTGTTTTCTTTTAAGATAGGTCTACCACGCCATTCAACCAGAAGTTCCCTGCCATCTTTGGTCAGCACGCTGTTTTCGTTAAATGTGCTTTTTTTCGAATATATGTCGTCAAAGATTCCTAAAAGCATGTCCCGCTCAGGTTCCGGGACGAAGGTTGTCAGGTAATCCGTACCCACCACCTCCTCCAGAGTGTACCCAATAGCCTGGAGCATCGCTTTATTCATCATAATGGTCTTACCTCTGGAATTGATGGCAACATAAAAAGTGGGAGAACTTTGAACAAGGGTCTCGCTGAAATACTTTTCTTTGCGCAATGCCTCCTCCGTTCGCTTTCGCTCGGTGAAGTCCTGTATTGTTTCCACAGCAGCAATCAGATCACCTTCCCTGTTGTATATAGGAGCAGCATCGAAAATTAGATATCTTTTCTTTCCACCAACATTTTGGAACCAGTCTTCAGCATGTAAACCGTTGGATATGTGAACTGACGGGCCAAATATACTATAGAGTTCAAGATAATTGTCGGATTCTCCACTTATTATTATATCCGCAAGAGTTGGTCGTTTATGGTCATAAGGTGATTTCCAGTGATCCTCGATACCAACTACCTCGGATGCCTTAAAGCCTGTGAGATTTTCACAGGCTATATTCCAGTAGAGGACTTTATGCTGTGAGTCTAAGACAAATGTTGGCGTTGCAGAATACTGAACCAGATTTGCTGCAAACTCTTTTTGCTCCTGCAATGCTTCTTCAAACATCTTGCGTTCGGTAACGTCAATTGCCATCTCATAACGAACCATACGCTCATCAGGCCATTTTATAGCTTTATCTATGCAGCGGTACCAATGGCTATCGACCAGGTTCTGCCATTCCCAGATATATGTTTTTCCCAGATTTTTCCCGAAAATATATTTGTTGGTGCAAAAAGAACAAGGTGAAGTCCCATCCTGAATAACCTTGTAACATTTATCACCTACAGTGTCTCCGAAGCGCGATCTAAAAGCCTCGTTATAATATAAAAGTTCGTAGGTGACCGGATCTGCAATGTAGACAACTTCATCGATGCTATCAAATATAGAAAGCAATTGTTTATGTTTAAAAAGTATTTCTTCCTCTGTCCTCTTACGCTCGGTAATATCATGCACCAGCGTCTGGATGGCAGGCTCTCCTTCGTATTTGATAAATGACGCTGTTACCTCAACATCAAGAAGTGATCCATCCATTCGGAGGATCTTTTCTTCGATAAGCTTGGCAGGCTCATGTGTATCAAGGATGTGCTGTGCTCGTTCAATTAATAATTCCCGATTTTCCGGTGGACTGAAATCCATAATCATTTTTCCGAGCAGTTCTTCCGGACCGTTTGCACCCAGTAGTTTGACCATGGCAGGATTAACAAAAATTAAGCGCCCTTCGCGGACTACAGTTATGGAATCGGGAGCCTGATCTACCAGTTTACGATACCGTTCTTCGCTTTCCTGCAATTTTTTTTCAAGCTGCTTACGTACGGTGATGTCACATCCCACACAGGCGATAGCAGTGACTTTGCCTTCAGGACCGAACACCGGTGTCATTGTCAGTGTATAGTACCGTTTTTGTCCCATAACGTCAAATTCAACCTCATGAGTTTCCGGCACACCACTTCTTAATATTTTCTGAAGATTTTTATGGTAAAATTTTTTTTTATCCGGGTCATGGATAATTTCAACAAGTGGTTTGCCTATTACATCTTCTTTTGAGGCTCCCATGCATTCAAGAGACTTCCTGTTGCATGTCATGAAATGTAGATCATGGTCTAGGAGATAGATCAGATCATTCACTGAATCCGCGACTGAGCAATATTTTGCTTCGGATGTCTTGAGGTCTTCTGTCATCCGGTTGATACCTTTTGCCAGTTCCTCTATTTCATCGGGACCTTCCACATCAATCCGATAGTCAATGTTTCCTTCACCTATTTTTGTTGTACCCTCAAGAAGCAGTTCTATTGGTCTGGTTATCGTGCGGGTTACAAAAAAACTTGTAACAACACTGAGCAATAAAAAAAGGGCAAATATGCTCACAATCGTATTGGTGATCGTGTTCATGGAATTCAGAATAGGCTCCCTGCTGAAGCCAAAATAGACCTTTGCATCTATTCCATCGGGTATAAGTGCGCCAATGTCATGAACGGATTCCCCCTCAAAAGAAAGTATCTGTATTGAAAAACTTTCCCCGGAAGGGATTGGATTTGCGGTGGTCAGTTCAACCGGAATACCCGGGGGAAAAGTATGTGCAACCACAGAACCATCATAATCGACCACATAAACATATCTAATATATCTATTTCGCATTTCGATATTGTCAATGACCTGCTGGATATTTGCGAAATCATTGTTCTGGAGAGGATTCGTAAGTTCTTCTGCCACTTGTTCTACAAATGTCAGCTCTCTTTCCTCTATATTTTCTTCAAATACACCCCTAACCGTAAAATTCACATAACCTGCTACAAGCAACATCAGTATGACCAGCATACTTATGTTTATAATGTTGATTCTGTGATTTATCTTCATTCTGCTGCCACCTGCTGAATAAAACAGGCATATATGCAAGTTCTTTCCATTGGTCATCGGTTAAGGAATTTTCTTGCCTGAAAGCTATCGATTTTGTAT
>CAZQWP010000023.1:0-11809 GCA_964597005.1 uncultured Methanosarcinales archaeon
GGCGTCTTTGACCAGAACAAAAAACCGTGGATAGACATCAAAGGTGCCAGTTCCGAAGAGATCATGAAAGCCATTGACAGGTGTCCCTCGGGTGCGCTGTCCTATAAGAAAAAAGGCGGCGAAAAGGAAACTAAGGTGGAAGCTGGGGTGGAGACTATCACGCAACCAGTGACACAGATCAAAGTGGTCAGGAACGGACCCCTGATGGTCAGAGGAAACTGCACACTCATAGACGAAGACGGGAAAGCGACACCACAGGACAAGCCCTTTACACTGTGCAGGTGCAGCAGGTCGAAGAACAAGCCTTACTGTGACGGAAGCCACAGGTCCGCGGGTGCTGGTAAAGAATAATAGATGAAAAGATAAGCGTTATGACCTATTTCCCGGACCGTCACGATCATTGAACCAATGTAGAGTAATATTTCATCCATCATATTGTACACATACATATATTCCAATTATTTTTATATTTATAATTGTACTACTCGAATTTTATATATTTTTGCGTACACTGCTTCTATTTTTGCAATAAAAAGGTACATGTACCAAAAGGTAATATTATATTTGGGTGTGGGAGGTTTGCAAACTTTACCCATTGCATTACCTTACTTTGCCATCTTTCCTATAGAGAGTAAGGATTGTAAAGGCATCAATAAACCTTTCACACCGCTAGTTACATATTCTCTCAAAGAGGGGAAGATGGTATGCAAAGCGACAGACCAAACAAAAACGGGAAGCAGCCCAACCACCTGATAACAGAAAAAAGCCCCTATCTATTGCAGCATGCATACAATCCCGTGGACTGGTACCCCTGGGGTGAAGAAGCCTTTGAGAAAGCAAGAAGAGAAGACAAACCGATCTTCCTCTCAATAGGATACTCCACATGTCACTGGTGCCACGTGATGGCAGAGGAATCCTTTGACAGACCCGAAGTTGCCAGGTTGATGAACAAGACTTTCATATCCATCAAGGTCGACCGGGAAGAGCGGCCTGACATCGACAGCGTCTACATGGAAGTCTGCCAGCGGATGACCGGCACAGGCGGCTGGCCCCTTTCCATAATCATGACACCTGAAAAAAGACCTCTTGCTGCCGCAACCTACATCCCAAGGGAAACAAAGTTCGGACAGACCGGAATGATGAACCTCATACCTCATATTAGGGACCTATGGCTAACCCGCAGAGACCAGATCGAGGAAGAGGCAGGAGAGATCGCCTCAGCCTTTAACCAAGCACCAGCCGCCCGAACCGGTGAAATGGATAAGACCATCCTGCTAAAGACCTACCAACAGCTTCTGGAAACCTTTGATGAAAAGCATGGCGGTTTCGGCTATGCTCCCAAGTTCCCTGCCCCACATAACCTGATGTTCCTGCTCCGTTACTGGTATCGGAAAGGCAACAACAAATCACTTCACATGGTAGAAAAGACCCTTGATGCCATGCGTTGTGGCGGAATATACGACCACATAGGATCTGGTTTTCATCGCTATTCCACTGACCCCACATGGCATGTGCCGCATTTTGAGAAGATGCTCTACGACCAGGCATTACTAACCATGGCGTACACAGAAGCATACCAGGCAACTGGAAAAAAGGAATACACAAACACCACCCATGAGATATTCAGCTATGTCCTACAGGACATGAAAGCACCGGAGGGAGGTTTTTACTCTGCCCAGGATGCCGACAGCGAGGGTGTGGAAGGGAAATTCTATGTATGGACAGAGGACGAGATACAGCAATTGCTAGGTCAGGAGGGGGATCTGGTATCCCGCATATTCAATGTCAAAAAAGAAGGTAATTTCCTTCAGGAAGCCACTAAAACAAAAACCGGGTTTAATATCTTGTATATGGAGAGGGCACTCCCTGAGATCGCTTCTGATCTGGACATCCCGCTGCCTGATATCCAGAAACGCCTTGAAGTTGCACGGCAGAGACTCTTTGAGACCCGGCAAGAACGTGTCCCGCCTGGCAAGGATGATAAGATATTGACCGACTGGAACGGACTGATGATCGCCGCCCTTTCGAAGTCAGCACAGGCCTACGGAAACCTAGAATATGCAGATGCTGCCACAAATGCAGCAGATTTCATTCTCGCAGAAATGCGCGACCCATCAGGAGGTCTTTACCACCGCTACCGGGATGGGGAAGCTGCAGTACCTGCCTTTCTGGATGACTATGCCTTCCTGACATGGGGATTGATAGAACTCTATGAAACCACGTTTAAGGAAGAGTACCTGCAAAAAGCACTGAGATTTACCTATGAGATACTCGAACACTTCTGGGACAAGGAAAACGGAGGATTTTTCCTTACATCTGATGATGCCGAAGCTCTTCTCTTCCGTAAAAAAGATATATATGACGGTGCCATGCCCTCAGGAAATTCAGTTTCCATGTTGAACCTCCTTCGTCTTGGCCGGATAAGCGCCAATCCGGAACTCGAAGAAAAAGCCTTACAGATAGGAATGACTTTTTCCGAAAAAGTGTCACATTCACCTATAGCACACACATCCCTGATGTGCGCACTTGACTTTGCAAAAGGCCCGTTAAGCGAAGTGGTCATCTCCGGCGACCTTCAACAGAGCGATACAGTAGAAATGCTGCAAAGCTTAAGAAAAGAGTTCCTGCCCAACAAGGTCGTGGTTTTCCGTCCTTCTGACACCCAATCCCCAAAGATTACAGGCATAGCCGAATATACCAGATACCTATCAGGTAATGGAAACAAGGCTACAGCTTATGTGTGCCAAGACCATTCCTGCAAGCTTCCCACCAACGATCCGCAGGAAATGCTGGATATGCTGAAAGGTAAAAGATAAAATTTAATGAAAGTCAGCCTTTGTACCGGAATTATTGGTTTCGTATTGGTTTTACAGCTCCATATGCAATAGACAAGCGTCCGGTTTTTTCATTAGTCATTTTCGGCTTTGTGTAGAAAGTCGGCAGTCTGTGTAAAAAGTCAGGCAAAAATCAGACTTTCTACACAAAGCCGTCATTTTCGGAAAGCAAATATACTTTATCCACAGAGACAAATCACCTAAAAGCATCAAACAATGTGGCATCGGGGTCGAAATATGGATAAAAGGATACTGGTTTTATGTGCAGCTTTCATGATATCGTTCACTACCACAAATGCTTGTGCTTATGAGATACTGCCTCCCAACATAGGGGAATTCGCAGATGATTATTACGACGTTTCAGGTGAGCCCCGTCTATCCGCTTTCATAATTGGTGTCCCTGAATTTAAAAGCGGGGAAATGCCCACATTATTCATCAGGCTGGTGAACGATGGCTATATAGAGGGTTTTGAAAATGAAGATATACCATCAACATCCAATGAGTCCATGGATGCCCGAATAGAACTGCACCTGGAATCCGATGTCACAACCGCAATAAACATACAGGGTACTCTTGAGAATGATAACGGAGCACCTGTAATAGTCATTAGCGGACTCCAGCAGTTCGGGTTCCTAAGAGATGGGGAAACATCACAGCCAGTCGAATTTGAGATCGAGGTCTTCAGGAACGCACCATCAGGGACCTATGAACTCGATTTGAACTTAACCTACCAATTCCAGTACGATGCAAAGGTCGAAGGCTACCCGGACCAGGGATACGATTACTGGTATGTCACCCGGAACCAGATACTTCCAATCCTTATCACAATAAAACCAAAGGCAGAGTTTGATATCGCGGATATAAGTTCAGAGCTGGTATCCGATGAGAAGGGGATCCTGTACATCACATACATGAATGTAGGGAGTGATGTGGCAGAAAGTTCCGTGGCAAGGATAATGGTTGATGACCCATTCACCACCAACGATGACGAGGCTTTCATGGGCACCCTTTACCCCGGTGACTCGTATAAGGCACAGTACACCATAAAAGTGGACAAAAATGCCTGGAACAAGACCTATGGGGTCAATACCGAAGTCGAATACAGAGACATACACGGTAATACCCGCATAACCGATACAATGACCGCACCTGCAACGGTGGGTGAACCCCTGTCACCGCTCGAAAAGATAGGCTTGCTCCATTATCTCACTGCGATCACCTGCATGGCAGGTGTGGCAGTTGTCTTTGGAAGCATGAAAAAGAGTGGGAAAAATGCTGAGTGATGCCTGCAACCGAATTATGAATTACAAAATGACCAGCTTACAAACAATGAGGTAATTATGAAGAGACTGTTTATGCTTCGAATATTAATGATTCTCCTGATCCTTTCAAGCCTGCCCCTGACACAGTCACAGGAGACCGTACCCCCTAATATATGGGTATTCAATGATGATTATTTCACGGTATACGGAAGTCCTGAAATGGTGGTAAGCACCACAGGCAACCCTGAATACGACCGTGGGGAATCATCCACCATCCTCATAGAGGTTATGAATAAAGGCAAGATCATAGGATTCGAATCAGAGGACGAGCCCGGGGATGCCAATGAGATCGCATTGTCAAAGATTGAGCAGCAGATAGAATACAGCGCCACCACGGCTGTTGGTGTGGTGATATCCCTCATGGAAAATGATGCACCACTGGACATAAAGACCCCTCCCCAGAGTGTAGGCACACTTATTTCAGGACAGGTCTCAGAACCCTTGCAGTTCGAGATCGATGTCTGGGACAATGCAACTGCAGGCACATACCTCATGGAGGTGAACCTTACATACCAGTTCCAGAAGGATGTACAGGTTGATGGGAATGCCACCAGTAACCAGATCGACTATAACATTTGGTACCAAGACGTAAACCAAACACATGATATTTTTATCACGATCAGGAAACAGGCAGATTTTGAGGTCACAGAGGTAGAGAGTGAACTGTTACCTGAAAGTTCAGGCATCCTTAGTATAACGTTTCGGAACACAGGTGAGGAAACTGCTTCCAGGACCACTGCACGGCTGAGGCTCTCAGACCCATTGAGCAGTACGGATTACACGGCTTTTATGGGGGACATGGAACCCGGATATGAAGCCGAGGCAAGATTCAATATCGACGTTGACGCCGATGCCACAGCCAAGACATATTCAATAAAAACCGAGATCGAATATGAGGATGCTGAGGGAAAAACAAGGGTATCGGATACTATCTATGTGCCTGCACCTGTAAGGGAACCTGAAGACAAAGGGAGAATATTACAAAACCCATTATTGTTAGCAGGAGGTGCGCTGGCACTGGCGGTTTTAATATTTACCTTCCTGAAAATGCGTGAAGGTGGACGCGGCAATGAGTGATGGCACCATTATCACCGTGGAAAACTTGGTTAAAAGATATAATGGTTTTATAGCGGTAGATGATGTTTCTTTTGCTATCGAAAGGGGAGAGATAATCGGATTGCTGGGTCCCAACGGTGCCGGGAAATCCACCATAATCTCCATCATGTGCTGTCTGCTGGAGCCGAGTTCCGGAAGGGTCACTATAGATGGATTTGATATCAAGAAGAATGCCATTGACATCAAAAAGATAATCGGGGTCGTCCCTCAGGAGATCAGCCTATACCCGACATTAACAGCCAGGGAGAACCTGACATTCTACGGGAAGATATACGGTCTCTCTGGAAAAGGATTGAAGAACCGGATAGGAACACTGCTGGAGATGGTGGGTCTTACAAATCGAGCAGACCATAAGCTGGAAGGATATTCAGGAGGCATGAAGAGGAGGATCAACATTGCAGTGGCATTGCTGCACAACCCGAGGATACTGTTTCTGGACGAACCGTCCACGGGTGTGGACCCGCAGAGCCGTAAGCGGATATATGATACTATCGAGAACCTTAATAGGGAAGGAATGACCGTGCTCCTGACTACCCACCAAATGGAAGATGCAGAGAAATTATGCCACCGCATTGCCATAGTGGACAAGGGAAAGCTCATTACACTGGACACATTGGATGGTCTTCTCAAGCAGGTGGGCGAGAGCGATATCATCCATGTGGCGGCAAAAGAGATACCATCCGGATCTGTGGAAGCTATCCGGCAAATCGATAACGTCCAGAAAGTGTCCATGGACAATGGCATGATGACCATCCAGCTGCTTCATGGACGTGGTTTACTGGCAGGTATAATTGACACCCTGGTATCTTCAGGCACACAAGTGGAGTCTGTACAGATAAAAGAGCCTGATCTTGAAACCCTGTTCTTGCACATGACAGGTACCAGGTTGAGGGGGTAAAACGTGAAGTTCCATATCATTGCTGCCATGTGCATGACCGTTAATACGCAATTTGAATGTGATAAACGGAGGGAAAATCCCTGACATACTTAAATAAGACGGGAACGGGAATAATTTATGGCATTATTGCAGGAATAATTGATGTAATACCAATGATATTTCAAAAATTGACATGGGATGCAAATATCTCTGCATTTTTTCTGTGGATAATTGCAGGTTTTATGATTTCCACGTCAAATTTGAAACTTAATGGTGTTTTAAAAGGGATAATAATTTCCTTTTTACTACTAACGCCTTCAGCAATACTTATCGGATGGCATCAACCAACGAGTTTAATCCCGGTTGGTATCATGACCCTAATTCTGGGCAGCCTATTGGGTCATTTCATTGGGCATTTAGAGGATAGATAAAATTGAAATTTTTGTATTATATTTTAAATATATCTTGAAAGGTTAAGATATGAAGTTCCACATCATTGCTGAAAAGGACCTTAAGATCGTTATGCGGGACCGCAACGCCATTATACTGATGTTTTTTTTGCCCATGATTATAATATCGGTGGCAGGACTGGCACTGGGTGGTGAATTTTCAGAGGACATCAGGATCGATCTACTGGTAGTGGACCTAGACAACGGAGAAATTTCCAGGGAATTCATCGAGTTTTTGGAAGACATCAATATACTGGATGTGGATATGGAATCCAACGAGTTCGCAGCCAGGGACAGGGTCAAGAATCAGGAATACGGCAGAGTGGTTATCATTCCAAGGGATTTTACAGGAAACATAATGATAGGGCAGAACAGCGAACTATTGATCGTATCTGACCCCACTGAAGATTCCCAGAACACCATAGTTGAAAAGATCGTAGAAGGTTATGCCAGCCGGCTATCAACCAATGTGGTAGCAGTCAAGACAGTGGCCGCCTACGGTATCCCTGCTTTTGATGATGAACAGAAATTCAGGATCGTAGAGGTGGCAAGCCAGTTCGCTGAACCTCAGCCTGTGGGGGTGACCACTGAAACCACTTCCACAACACTGGGCGAGTTCTCACCCTTTACCCAGTATGTACCCGGATTTGCGGTTATGTTTTTGCTTTTCACAACTGTTCAGGTAGGGTCGGTAAGCCTATTAAAAGAACAGGAATCTGGGACATTAAGGCGCCTGGTCATCGCCCCCTTAAGGAGAGCTGAGATCATTGGGGGTAAGGTCACAAGTACGTTCTTCAGGGGATTTATACAGCTTACGGTCCTGATGCTGTTTGGGAAGTTTGCCTTTGACCTGAACCTTGGTAGCGATATGATTGCAATGGTTGTCCTGATATCCGCGATCACATTAGCAGCCACTGGACTGGGGATGCTGGTAGCCGTATTGGTGACCACAAAGGACCAGGCAGATTCGGTCTCGTCCCTTCTAGTGCTGACAATGTCTGCCATTGGAGGCTCTTGGTGGCCGCTGTTCATTGAACCCCAGTTCATGCAGGACCTGGCACATCTTACCATCACGGCATGGGCAATGGACGGTTTCTATGACCTGCTGTATTTTGACCTGGGAATGGGTGGAATCTTAAAAGAAGTAGGTGTACTGCTGTTTATGGCTGTTGCATTTTTTGGTGTTGCCATATCCAGATTCAAGTTTGAATGACGTGGAGTTTACTCTTCGTTACGGCATGAATGAAAAATTAACAACAGAAAGAATGAGCTTATTTCATTCTACCGCACTATAGTAATACTCACCTTTCGCTTTCTGCTCCCTATCAAGGCGGGAATCCAGTTTATTCACCCTAGGACGTCCGGTTTCCTCATCTCTCCTGAAGGAGATACCAAGATTTGCCAGGAACTTGTTCATGCCTCTCTGCATTGTGAAAGGTCCGTGTGCTTCACCATGTACCGCAGGTTCGCCTTCAAACACGATCAAACGCTCGCTGAGCATGTCGATTAGATAGATGTCATGGTCAACGACCATAGCTGTTTTTTTGTTGTTCTCGGCAAAACGCTTGATCGTCTTCGTAACAAGGGAACGCTGCTCAACATCCAGATGTGCACTGGGCTCATCAAGTATATACAAGTCAGCATCATTGCTCAAACACGCTGCAATGGCCACTCTTTGCAATTCTCCACCGCTCAGTTCAGTTAATATGTTATCATAAAGTTTCTCGATCTGCAGCGGTTTTGCAATCTCTACCTGATAGTAACTAGTATCGAATTTGCGCGATATCCCGCGAAGGAAATCCTGCACACGCACAGCCACGTCGGCTTTGATGTACTGTGGCTTGTATGAGATCTTGACATCAAGGTCAAGTTCACCTTCATCTGGCTCGATCTCCCCTGCCAGTATCTTTACAAACGTCGATTTACCGATCCCGTTCGGACCCACGATTCCCAGTGCTTCCCCTTCCTTTAATGCTCCTCCGCCTGTGGAAAGGGAAAAACCGTCTTTATATTTCTTGGTAAATCCACCATACTCCACCAGTGTTTCAATATCGGTCTCCTCCCGGGGTGGATGCACTTCAAACTTAATTGCCTCGGGTCGGATACGTATATTTTCCTCATGGAGATATCCTTTAAGATACTGGTTGATCCCGATACGCACACCCTTTGGATAGGTCACAACACCGTAACCCCCGGGTTGACCATACGCCACGTGTACTACATCTGCCAGCATATCAAGGATTGCAAGGTCGTGTTCCACAACAAGAACCGCCTTTTCACTGGCAATTTTCTGAATGAGATGTGCAGAATTTATACGCTGGTAGATATCAAGGTAAGGGCTGATCTCGTCAAAGATATAGAAATTCGCGTCCTTTGCCGCACAGGCTGCAATAGCAACCCTTTGAAGCTCCCCGCCACTGAGTTCATCGATGTTACGATCGATTATATGGGTTAGCTCAAGCTGTTCCATCAGTTCGTCCAGTACACCCCGCTCATCGGTTTTTTCCAGAAGGTCGCGGGTCTTGCCCTTGAATGCCTTTGGGATCATGTCAATATATTGTGGCTTTTGTGACACCTTCATCTTGCCGTCAACAACATCCCTGAAATAATCGTACAGGGCAGTGCCGCTATAATATTCAAGCACACTCTCCCAGTTCCCCTCCTCCCCCCCAAAATTTGGAACCAGCGTTCCGGAAAGTATCTGCACAGCAGTGCTCTTGCCGATCCCGTTCGGACCAAGGATACCTGTGACCCTTCCAACCTGAGGGGTAGGGAGCCCGAACAGTGCAAAACCGTTGGTCCCGTATCTATGTGTCGGCTCCTTCAGCGACTCTGGAAGACCTATGATCATGATAGCATCGAATGGGCACTTTTTGACACATATACCGCAACCAACGCACAGCTCTTCGGAGATTATAGCTTTTCCGTCATCTCCAAAAACGATGGTCTCATCGCCTGTGCGGACCCGTGGGCAGTACTTTTCGCACTCATGGCTGCATCGTCTTGGCTGACATCGATCCTTGTTCAATATCGCTATTCTCATTTTGGATCCCTGTAAAAGTACAATTATGTAATTAGAATGTATTAAAACAAAACAAAGCAACAATAGATCAGTTCAACAGAAATGTCCATGTCACAAGACAGAAGTCTATAACAAGGAACTCAACATAGAACCAGTCTTTGAACCCAAACTCCTTGGTGTTGATCTTTAAAGACGGATAGATCAACCTCTGTGCATAATATGATAGTGCACCAATGATTATTAGAACTGCAAACCACACATTATCTTCGGCGGTCCCGAACTGGCTAACAGCAATAAAACCCGCGATTATCCCGATAAAAGAAGCAACGACAGTTTTTGTGATACCTTGTGTATATACTAATTTACGCTCTTCTGGCGTTTTTTCTTTGATGGGAACAGGTTCCGTCTTAACCTCAGCACTTTCTGCCATTTTTTTCTCTTGTTTCTTACTGGCTTTTTTGGCTGGTTTTTTCAATTGATGTAGTCTCCTGAAATAGATTTAATAATTTCGTAGTATAAAACATTGAAACTAATATAATCCTTTACACTTATTTCGCAATAAATACAATACACCTAAATAAACTCATTGCTCAAAACATTGTTGATTCTATCGATAGAAACTGATTCAATCCCAATGGAATTCAAATGTGCGGCAAACCTCTCAGGTCTATGTCCGCTTGGATGATAGACAATAGTAATTTGCGGGCTGACAGCCTTTACCATGTCCAAAAGCCCCTGTGCATCCAGGTGATCGCTTATATGTATAGTGGGATAGCGGTAGTCAGACCTGCCTGTCAGCACATACTTTGCGATATCCGAAGGAAGTTTGCCAAGGTCCCATGGAGGCACTACACAGACACGCTCTCCTCTGGATTCCCCCAGCCCCACAAGTCCACCACTGTCCTCAATAAGTTCCTGTGTCAGTTCAAGGGATTTACTTTCCATCTCGATTGTACCACTGTATCCGAAATCCCTGAGAAGCCCAACCGTGCGCTGTGCTTTGCCGAACGCATAGGCACCAAAAGCAACGCTTCCTCCTCCGTTAAGAGCATTCCTGAAACCAGTTGTATCGTCTTCAAAATAACAGGTGAGATCAGATGGGTCTCCATAATTGGCCTCGGTTATCAGGACATCACATTCCGGAAGTTTTGATGCGTCCTTTACATCGCCGGTCACCAGAATACGTGTTCCCACATCGTTTTCCCAGAAAAATGCGATCGAGCCTGCAGTATGACCTGTTGGGTAGGTTTTAACCTTTACCCCATTAACATTGATCCATTCGTTCACTTTTACGGTCGATCCTTTGTATTTTTTGCCATGCCTGATCTCAAGCGCCACTGCTGTTTTATCAGAGCAGATAGAACGTTCGGACAGCATCGCCGACTTTCCGTGATGGTCGGAATGCGCATGCGTTATCAGGTATGCATCAGGCTGTGGGTATTTTTGTGAGGTCCGGGTCGTATCAACCGAGAATACACGTATGCTGCCATCTTCCTGAGATCTGAACTTTACTGAGAAATGGGGTTTAAAGGAACCCCGGACGTTTTTCTGGCGAAATGCCATAACACCTAGTTCAATTAACCGTTTTGATATCAAAGTTCCTCTGGAGAATGGATTTGATCCCAATGTGTTTACATGTTTTCGGTCTTGCTATAAGAACTGAAAATACGGACTCACAGGAGTTTGTTTAATTCATCGCTAAGAACGTCTGCCCGCGTGACACCCGAAAAACGCTTGACCTCAACAGCATCTTTCTCAATGACAAGTGTGGGAACCACCATAATATCATACTTTGCAGCCATTTCGTTGTTCTGGTCAACATCGATCTCCTTAAAATCCACCTTGTCGCCAAATGTTTCTTCAAGTTTTTCTATGATCGGTTTTTGCATTCTGCACGGTCCGCACCAAGTAGCGCTAAAATCCAATAAAACAGGTTTACTCATTTTGATCACCTTAAGCTTTTCTTGTTGTATATAATTTGTAAAATTATGTAATTCAACTAAATCCGACCGAAGAGAGGATTTTCTTGTTCGATATAATTACTTATCATCGAGTTCAATATTAATCAATCTTTAGTAATGATAATGCTTACTGACAACTGGTAACAATAAACTCCAGCTTTAATAGTTTTTCTGAAATGCCCTTTGTATAGACATTATAGACATTAGAGAACAAGTATTTCCAATTA
>CAZQWP010000024.1:0-11809 GCA_964597005.1 uncultured Methanosarcinales archaeon
TTAGAAAAGATGTTCCAAATCAGATATTTTTATTGAAACATCAAAACCAAAATTGCAAAACTTAAGTCTTGTCTATTTTTTCAATCTCTGTCGTAAGGTCCAGAGGTTTTGCATAATAGGGGGCAGTGGTAACAATGACATCAACAAACTTGGCATATTTCGGGATATTTTTCATATCTATGCCCCCAACAGCGACCTCAAGTTTGGGATTTAGTGACCTGAGTTCCGGCACCAGTGTTTCTAGTTCTTCTGGTGTATAGTGGTCGAGAAGAAGTAGATCCGCAATCCCGGCATACTTAAAGAGTTCTTCCCGTGTTCTTGGCTCGATCTCGATCTTTTTCATTGACCTGAGTTTTCCGAAGGATCCGACTATATTAAAATGATTCTGGGTAACCAGTATCGAATCACTCAACGAATTGCGGTGATGGTCCCCACCACCGGCACGGACTGCCTTCAGTTCATACTTCCGAAATGCCGGATGTGTTTTCCTGCTGGTTGCTATTATCACATTAGGATTAACTTTTTTTGCGGAATCCACCACGATTTTTGTTTTTGCAGCTACTGCACAGACCATTGACAGGAATGTTTGTGAAATCCTCCATAATTTGAACAGCTCTTTCAGATCCCCCTCTGCTTCGAATATTGCATCCCCTGACCCGAAATCGTTCCCGTTCTCTGTATAACCAATGACATTCAGTCCTTTTTTTTTGTAAAATGCCGCCAGGTCATCAGCACATGCCGATACACCATATTCCCGAGACAGAATCCTGAGCGTTCCCTGTCCTTCGATTCCCAGAAGTTCTGTCGTCTCATCACCATATGGACAGTCTTCAAAAAGATAAAGATCAAAAAAATCTAACATCATATCACCTTCCACTTTTTTTTAACCATTTCAGAAAATTTGTAACTGTTTTTCACATTGAAAAGGATTTCTTCTGTGCACAGCTTGCATGAAGGTCTTTTGTCCCACCAGCTTCGCTGACTATTTTTAGCATTTTGTCTGCATCATTTATTCTTACACCCATAACAGATGTAACGCCTTTTTCAAACAGGGGTTGGGGAACCATACTTGCAGTAGGACCCAGCAGGACCACATCCCTGACATTCCCTTTATACTTCAACAGGTCATCAATTGTCTTGTTAACAAGCGTACTTCCACTGATAATTATAATGTCAGATTTCGGAAGTATCGTCGGGGACATATCTTCCGGGAAGATCTTGACCCTCTCATCGAAAACATCCTTTTTTTCCACCACAACGAAATTTCTTGTTTTTTCGAGAATTCGTGGAATAAGGGGCTTGAAATAACCGATCATCGATACCTTATCATCACTCCTGATAAGGTCAAGAACATCAACACTGGAAAAGATATATTTCTCAGGTCTGAGTTCGAACGCCATCTGTGATACAGCATTAATAACTGCCACTCCGACGGCTGCATCCAGAATGTTATCTGAAAGTGATAACTGTAAGCCCTCAGTTGCGGTTATCCCTGCAATTTCGCCGGAATTGTGAAGAAACGGACATACGGGACATTCCGGATGCTCCAAGAGATCATATGTTGGCGTACATGCCACACCGCCATATCCACCTGTAAGCTTCACTCCTGTGTAAGCCAATCCAATTCTGACATCTTCAACCCTTACATTTGAAAGCGAATTTCCAAGTTCCTTTTTTAACTGACCTAACAAAGCCTGTAGTATTCCCTTATCATACGAATTTTCTGGGTTTTTTTCCATCAAAAGTAATCACCTTAATATTCATTATACAATACCTATATTTGAACGCTAGCAAATAAAACATAAGTATGAAACCTTTCTCAAAGTTTTATACTACATCTCACCTAACCCTCTGAGTCTGGGTATAAACATACAGGTCTGGTTTACGTGCAAACGCCACAAGAGTAATTCCCGCATGTTCAGCAAGTTTAATAGCATCGCTTACCGGTGCTGCCTTGCTCGCAATTAATGGAAAACCTGCACGAACGGCTTTGCCAACAATAACAGAAGACATGCGTCCGGTTGTCATCAGTGCACAATTATCAAGATCAACACCGCAGAGTGCTGCCTTTCCAACTGCTTTGTCTATAGAACACGACCTGCTAACATCTTCACAGAATGAAATGATATCACCTTTATGATCACATACTATGGAAGAGTGTGTACCTCCAGTCCGCCTCCATGAACGTGCCTGTTTCCTGAAATGCTCCATCACACTGAAAATGACATTCTTGTTAAAGTAAACATCCGAAACTATCGAAGTCATACTTTCCGTAAGGGACTTGAAATCGTCAGATTCCTGTAGTTGTCTCCACTGTACCAATCGCGATCCTGGTACCTTTGTATCACAGGCTATAGTACCTTCTGAAAACTCTATAGAATTTAACTCATCAGGTGACGTCAGCAAACCCTCACACAATAAAAATCCCACTGCAAGTTCTCTAAGTTCGATTGGACTTACAAAAAAAGTTGTGACGTGAACGCCATTCACAATCAACTTGAATTTGTTTTCAATAATGACGTCCACTTCGATTTCTGAACTATCTTTTTCTGTGATCTCCATGCAATGAAAGGTAGCATAGGGTGCTGACGGGTGAGTGTCATCATCCTTCCAGTAATTCTTCCACCCATCAGTCCTATTTGCATGCCAGTCATCCCGCATAATTTATCCCATTGTCTTGATTTTATCGAATAGCTGCTTCAGCGTATCCTCATTGCTCTGTGTGTACTCAAAGGGAGAACTTGTGAACGGTTCAAAGTGTACAGGCACATCGTCGAGTCTGTAGAATGTACCGTCACATTCCATTGCATCAATAACACCTGGTAGTACAACATCGGAAGCAACCGTTGTGGGACATGGTGCGATATCCAGACATATCATTGGTATCTCTGCAAGGTAGGAAGCACAGTCTGCGGGTGTGTGACAAACAAGGTCAGCACACATCACAAGTGCTGCGTCCACATCACGTTCCCTCAGTACATCCACTGTTGTGTACTCACCGGGGTTGTATCTCGGGTATCCCTTCATGAAATCAAGACCAAATGGATAACCATACATATAGGAAGCGATCTGGTTGAAACCCGCGACGTTACAGTGTCCTCTCAATGCTCCGATGGTCATCTTTGAGTAGTTGTTGAGTTCCTTTACGAGATTCATTGCTATCTCGATATTGCGGTGTTTACCAAAGGACGAAGCGACTCCAAGTCCCACATATATCGCTCCGAAATTGCAATCCTTCATCATGTCCACCATCTGTTTCATGGTAGAAATGGATACACCCGTAATCTTCTCCACCGAATGGTGGGGAGTCCTTCCATTAACCAGTGTTAGCAAAGCACTCAACAATTCATAATCGGTGTTGGGGTTAAGCTGTACGTGAAGATCTGATGCAGCTGTCGTGGGAGTCTTTCTTGGATCCACAGTTATGACAGTGCGTTCAAACCTGCCGCGTTTTGTCCAGTAGCCTCTCGGGAACATTGAATACCTAGACATGTGCCTTGGCATTGATTCAAGAGGATTGGTTCCCCAGTATATCACAAGATCACCCCTGTTCTTCGGCTGACCGGCTGTGGAACCTACTTTCCCGGACTCCTGAATTCCCATAGCAGTTGGACCATGGCATATCGTAGCATTGGAATCCACTATAGCACCCAGATATTCTCCTATATGCAATCCTACTTCCTGCGCCTCACAGGCAGTTTCACTACCCATGAACAGCAAAGGACGTTTTGCAGAAGTAAGTATCTCGGCTGCCATTGTGAGTGCTTCGTCCCATGAGGTCTTCTTCAACTTGCCGTTCTCTTTTATCATGGGATCTCTTAAACGATGGGTACTCACCACTTCCTGAAACTTGGCATTTCCCATCTTGCATGCGTTTTGGACATCAATCGTGCCTTCCCCGAGTTCCACCTGGACATCATCACATGAAGCTCCGCACACCGGACATATTATATTTTTAAATACCATGTTATTTCCCTCCGGCATATACCTTTAGAACTATATCTTCAGCACTAATCACCTCATCATCCGAGGGGTCGATCGTAACAGTGTTTCCCTTGTACAGCGGAGACCCTGTCGAAAATGTATGGGGATCCACCACCACATTCGACCAGATAGCCCTTGGCATGAACACATGCCCGGACCGGACCGCTTCAGTGCATTTGGTATATACGGTAACAGTATGCTTGCCATCGTTACTCGTAACCTTCACCTTTTTTGGACTGCCCATAGCTTCGAAGTCCTTCTGGCATATCCAGCAGGCTGCACATTCTATAAGGTAATCTTCGGTTAATTTGTTGCCGCCCTTGGCAAGCCTACCCTCATCAATAGTACTTCCTGTATTGAGTAATACTTTCATTCATATCACCTCACAGTTCCTCGTTCGCATTTTTCGATGCATACAGCAAACCCTTCACTCTTTTGCCGATCGCATAGTCGCCCATGTACTTCTGGAACTCACCCGAGCACACGATGTCATCGAACTTGAGATCGCTTTCTGTACTTGCATACTCGAATCCCGGAGAGAAGCTTTTTATATGACCGCCCACAACAATCGTACCAGCTGACATCTCGACACCAATAGTACGCACTACATCTCCTTTCACTACTATCAAACCACCATTCTGGCGAATTCCGCAGAAGTTCTGCACGCTACCATTTACGATAATCTCTCCACCGGTCATGCCACCACCTAATTGGCTCTCGGCATTTCCATCGATCACAATACGCCCACCGGTCATTCCATGCCAGCTTCCACGGTAGGCACAGCCTACATGGTCCTTGACATTGCCCGTTATGTGCAACAATCCTCCTTTCATCTCCATACCAGCCCATGAGTGGGCATCACCTTTGACGGTTATTTCTCCCCCCGCCATCTCTGAGCCAACTTGCATGCCAGCAGACCCGTTTATTAAAATCTTGCCTGCAGTCATCTGGGCGCCGATTCTTTTGACCCTTGTAACATCCCCTTCTATTAAGATCGATGTGTCCTCTGCAGAACTTCCTCCGCTGCCTCCTACATCAAAGAAATCGGAGATAGGGAACTGAGTTGGACCCTGCCAGACAAGCAGGTTTTCTATCTCATTCGCATTCTTTTCAGCAAAAATATCAGGTGTGATTACCTCTGCCTCTAACATTATGCCAATCTCAACTTTTAGTGTAAGTTTTACTTCTGCCATGAAACTCACCTCCCACCGTTTACCGCAATCGGTGTGGGATTACTAAGATACTTCTTAGGTGTTGGATAATTAGCAAAACCAATCGTGTAGTACTTAAACCACTTATTGACATCTGCAAGCATCTCTTTCTCGCCATCACCCTTGACCTTCACATCGGCGTAATACGTCCTCTTTTCAGGTATTGCCACGATTTCTCCCCGCTGGCACACTATTTCTCCGTCCTTTATAGTGTACTCTGTTTCCTGGAAGCTCCTGATCAGTTTTTCATAGTCAATGACTTCCAATCTGGTGGGGTCTATGTTATATATCGCAACATCTCCGTCAGCACCTACGCCAAGGCTGCCTTTCCTGTGTGCCAATCCAACCGTCCGTGCAGGGTTGGCCCTTGTCAAAACGGCAATGTCATAAAGTGACAGTTCCCTGTCCACACCAGCAAGATCACTCCTATCACCTGCCCATTTGTGACACTCACTAAAGGTTTGGTTTCTGGCTTTCTGGGACATAAGCCATGCAATAATCTTTGGATACGTTACGAATGGACCACCATTGGGGCTGTCCGTAGTCATAATTGACTTCCATGTGTCTTTTACGAGCAGCAAAACCTCAAGTCCCATCGCCCACTGCACACTATGTACCGGATTGCTCTTAAGATACGTAAAGGGCAGTACGCCTGCGCCGCATTCCAATTCCACATCGGTATTTGACCACTTATTGCCCGTCAATACGTACAGGTCGTGTATTGCTGGACCATCACCAGTCATGACAGTAGCATCCCCGAAAGGCACACATCCGCTGTCCATGACCACGTGGTCGTTTTTGTTCACGTAATCTATGATTTCCTTTGTCCCGGATTCGAAGTCTCTCCATGAAGTACCACCAAAACTGTTGAACTGTGCATGGGTAAGGTAAACAGACTGTTTTCTCTGTGGGTCTATCTTTGTTTCTGCCCACTCAACATCAATGTCAGTCCTTGCTTTGATGTTCTCTGGTATCTTTAGAGAGTCTCTCGTAGTCTCCCAGCATCCAGGGTGGCCAAGATTGTTGGCATGCAGATGCATCGACATTGGCATACCGAGAAGTTCATTAACCTCGCAAAGTCCGTGGATCATGTCCCTTGGGGTCATATCAAAATGAATGTTGGCTTCATCGATTGAACTTACATTTTTTCCCCATCCCCAGTTCTCCACCCCACATGGATTGACACACTTTATCCCATAGGTCTTGTGGGTCTTCATCATCCATGCCACATACGCTGCTGCCCTCTCAATATCACCTTCTCGAAGGTAACGCATCAAGAACCAGTTATTGCCCAATACGAGGTAACCGCCCATGTCCACCATTGGAGTTGAACGCATCTCCTCATGTGTGTGTCTTGCCTCCATCGGTGGGACCGCAGCTTCGAACACCGTAGTATACCCCATGGTTGAATATTCGTATCCACCAAGGTAAACAGACGGTACAGTATACCCGGAACCTGAATGGGTAAGAGGGGTTTTCTTCCTGGTCCATTTGTAGTGATCTTCAGGACGCATCATCCTTCCAGCATTGACCTTTGCTCCTGCGACGTGTGAATGTGAGTCAACACCTCCAGGCATCACTGTCATACCTTTTGCGTCAACCACTTTTGCATTATTCATCTCTGAACCGGAAAGTTCCCTTACCACTTTTCCATCTTTAATAAAGATGTCCATTACATCCCCGTTAATCTCATTGAGAGGATCAAATACGTATCCGTTCTTGATTGCTATTGTTGCGGCCATCATTCCACCTTCTTTGTTTCAAGCCATATTGCATTCACCGGGCAAATCATGGCGCATGTACCATCAGCACCGCAGAGTTCCTGATCTATCACCCTTACACTGCCATTTCTCACTTCAAGGAGTGGCTTTTTATCGAGGTTGTTCAGATGACCCGAGGCAAGCTCAGTATCTGAGAGTGCGTTCACAGGACATACGATGACACAGTTCCCACAGGCAAGACAAGCATTTTCATCCGTGACCAGCTTAGTGGTCAAAGTTGGTCTTGGAGAAGGAATTCCAACGAGTTTCTTCTCAAATAACTCTTTTTTCTTCATTTCCGGAACAATGGCACTTTTCTTTACAGTTATGGCATCAACCGGACATGAGACTGCACAGGCACCACAGTATATACAGGCATCAATTCGTTGGGTGACCTTCTCGACCCTCTCACCAGGTTCCCATTCACAGTTATACAGTGCACCACACGGGCATACGTCCACACATGTTCGGCATGTCTGGCAAACATCTTCATCCCTGTACCACTCGCCAGCAAATGGCTTCTCAACCGTGATGGCATTCACAGGGCATACCGCCTCACACCAGCCACAGTGGACACAGCATTCCTGATTGATATTGGTTTTACCCTCCACACGCAGGCCCCCATCCTTTGCGACCCATTGTATGACCTCAATGCAATCCTGCGGACATACCTGTTCACACAGTCCGCAGTGCACACAGCTATCGTTCACTGTTGTAGGCTTTATCGCACTACTGAGATAACTCTCATCTTTCAAAGGTGCACCGTCGACTCTTATTTCCAGTGCACCAGTCGGACAAACCTTTGCACACATTCCGCAAACAATGCATTCTTCTGAATTTTCCAGATAGTTCTTATCAATGAGTCCCCTAGCCACGGCTCCTACGGAACCAATTGAAAGGGACTGCTTGGGACATACCATAACGCATGTTCCACAACCGATACACTTTTCGGGAAGGTATGCCAGTTGCTTGTTGTCTTTTGTTGAAAACACTACTTCTTTCATCTCATCTTCTCCGTTATCTTACCTCTGTAATGCACGTGCTACACAGGCTCTCTTCATCCCGCTGGATAAAACTCTCACCACAAATTGCACATAAATTTACACATTTCGCTGGTTTTACTGGAACTTCAACATCGACCATTTCACAAGTATAGACACAAGTCCCCGCTTTGACAAGCTCAGGCATAACTTCTTTGTGGGCTAACTTTTCAGTATTCATATACCAGGCATGCAGTTTTGGGTAGTTTACTGTCTTAGCAGGATCGAGGTAAATTCGGATGCCATGTACAGCTTCACCCGAAGCGGCTTGCTTGTTAACCACAACTGCCATTTTCCCATAGTCTTTGACAGTAAGGCCTTTATTTCCAATGGTAGCGCCTCCCAGTATCTGAAAGGGATCCGGGATGCAGTTGATTGTTTCACATGTCACATACATCCTTTCTCCATCCTGCAAATCAAGATCTTTCTTCGCAATATTGAGCATCTGGATGCCGATGAAAGCACCTGTGCTCAGGTAGCCGTGGAACGGAACTACTTTCTCTATCTGTGAAAGTAAATCTGGGTCTTCGATTTGTTGGATAATCTCATTCATGTGAAAAACTCTCAGCTTTTGGAACCTATTATTCTACTCAAATGGCCAATATTTGTTCAACAGAAGTTTTTGAACTAAAGTGTTATGTTCAATAAAACATAACATCTCCTTAATTGGAGAGATTTGATATAAATATATTGTGATTTGTGGTTACCGGATTCTTTGTTTTTTGTCAATGTAATATATTTAATAAAAGATAATAAACGATTGCTAAAGACATATCATCGAGTGTATAATAACGAAATTATAATATTACTGTAAAAAATTTTGATAAAATTTGAAAATCGTAACCTTTATTTATAGTTATGTCTATATGAACATATCGCTGTTATGGTTCCCAGTACCTCCCACCGAAAAAAAGTGGACAAGGGCATCCGTTTTTAATTCAGCAAATACGGAAGTAATACGATGAAAAAAATGACTATGTTGATGGCAATAATTCTGATTTGCTGTAGTATACTATGCGGATGCATCGGAGAAGAGCAGGAGCAAATTGCAACAAATGAAGAGAGAGATAAAGAACTCGCATCCTCCAACGTTGAATATCCAGAGTCGCTCCTTGTTTACTGCGGCGCAGGGATGAGAGAACCAATAGACGAGATCGGAGCACTCTTTGAGCAAAAATACGGCATTCATGTGAATTACAATTATGCAGGCTCCAATACACTTTTGAGCCAGATAGAACTTACGCAGCTGGGAGATGTCTATATGCCGGGAGCAACATATTATTATGAGGTCGCGAGCGAGAAGGGTTTCACAGATTATGAGCAACGCGTTGCATACCATATTCCGGTGATCACGGTGCCAAAAGGAAATCCTGCAGGCATAACATCCCTAGACAATTTGGCAAAACCCGGAGTGAAGGTCATACTTGGAGACCCCAATGCATGTGCCATAGGTAAACTTGCGAGTTCAATACTTGATAAGAATGAGATATCCGATGAAGTACTGGAAAATGTCGTCACCTACGGGGCAACCGTTAATGAACTTGTTGTTTATATGTCCCTGGGCCAAGGTGATGCATCGATAATCTGGAAAGACCTTGTTGTGAACAATGAATTGTTCGATGTTGTTGATATATCGGATGAACAGAACTCAATCAAAATTATCCCGATTGCCACGCTGACATGTTCAGAGAACAAGGATACTGCAAGCAAATTTGTAGATTTCGTCATTTCCACAGAAGGAAAAACGATTTTCGAGAAACATGGTTTCACAACATATCCTGATGAAAGATACAAGTACCTAGAATAAATTCAGGACCGAGCCGACACATCAAAACGTCATTTGCAAAACCCCGGGAACATTAAGAAAAAAAATGTTGATCCGATCAAATGAATTAAAGTTTAGGATTCTTACAATTTCATTCACATTACTCCTGAGTATATTTATCCTATCTTTGATCCTGTGCATTGTGACACACACAAGCATGCATATTTTATTGACAAGTATTGTATCCCCAGACATCCAGTTCGCAATAAAACTGAGTCTGGTCACATCCATAATATCAACATTGATGTGCATCGTTGTTTCAATACCCGTATCGTATACACTTGCAAGATATCATTTTTTCGGGAAAACACTGGTCAATACCATTGTGGACATCCCTCTTGCATTACCACCACTGGTAGCCGGAGTAGGGCTCTTGCTCTTGTTTGGCACGACTACGTTTGGAAAATGGCTTTCCAGCATAGGGCTAACTGTGGTCTTTACACCACTCGGGATCGTAATTGCACAGTTTGTTGTGAATATACCGTTCATGCTACGGATCATGCGTTCAACTTTTGAAGGAATTAATCCAAGGTTTGAATATGTAGCGCAGACACTTGGATGCAGCCCGATGTCTGCATTTTTACGGACTACACTTCCGATGTCAAAAAATGGCCTTCTTGCAGGCTCGGTCATAACATGGTCAAAAGGGATCGGGGAGTTTGGTGCAGTCCTCATGGTTGCCGGTGCAACACACCTGAAAACTGAAAACCTGCCCATATCCCTCTATTTGAACATGTCCTGCGGAGATCTCGACATGGCAATAGCTGCTGCAACCATTCTGATCATTATATCGCTTGTATCATTATACATCTTTGAACGGCATGGTGGCACATCCCATTTATACTAAATAATAACCCGGGTCAAAAAAATGTTACAGATTGAGAACGTGTCTAAAGATCTTGGTGAGTTCAAATTGAATGATATAAACCTGCATATCAAGAAAGGAGAGTACTTTGTGCTCCTAGGTCCAACTGGATCAGGAAAAACAATTCTTCTTGAAACGATCGCAGGCATTTACCAGCCGGATCAGGGCAGAATTTTAAAAAAAGGGGTGGATATCACAAACTTCCTGCCGATGGACCGGTCCATCAGCATGGTCTATCAGGATTATATGTTATTCCCACACCTGACAGTTGAAGAGAACATTGGATTCGGGCTACGCCAGAAAAAAAAATCCAGGACCGAAATCAAAACACAGGTGAATGATATTGCAGATCTGCTTGATATTTCACATCTGTTAGGTAGATACCCAGTCACATTGAGTGGAGGTGAGCAGCAGCGTATCGCGATCGCACGTGCAATGGTGACAGAACCAGAAGCACTGCTGCTCGATGAACCGCTTTCTGCACTGGATGCGTGCACTACTGAAAGGCTGCGTGAGGAACTGAAAAAGATACATCGACTTACAAAAATGACGATAATCCATGTATCACATAGTTTTGAAGAGGCATTTTCCCTTGGAGACCGGATCGCTGTTATGTGTAAAGGAAAGATCATCCAGGTAGGCAAACCTGATATAGTGTTTAGAAAACCTAATTCTGAATTCATTGCGGATTTTGTGGGTGTTGATAATTTATTCAGGGGAAAGTCAATTGTTCGTAATTATATTTCTGAGATCCGTACCAATGGGGTATGCATACTATCCAGCACATTGAAATCAGGGGATGTATCGGTTTCCATCAGGTCTGAAGATATACTGATCTCAAAACGGAAGATTGATTCGAGCGCAAGGAACTCGTTTTCAGGAGAGATTAAAGAGGTAAAAAACATGGGCACAATCATCAGGGTGGTGGTTGAGGTGGGAATCCCATTTGTGGTTGTATTAACAAAAAGATCGTATGAGGATATGAAACTCGCATTCGGTGCTCAGGTGTGTGTCACATTTAAAGCCTCGGCGGTGCATCTCTTTTGAATCACTGATGTGGGCATCAATTTGATTTCATGCGTGATCGGTTAAGTGATGAATCATGATAAATCACCTGTTTTTTG
>CAZQWP010000025.1:0-11531 GCA_964597005.1 uncultured Methanosarcinales archaeon
ACTATAAATATGTTATCTTTCAATGTTGTATGCGGATAGTACGCCTTTCATCCCCCATCTTACGAAAGGGGACTTCTCGGCTAAAAGTTCAAATAATAAACAATAGGCGTAACTATTCAGCCTACCAAAACCAGTTGATTGATATTGATTATGACGAAACATAGATGTTTAATTTCTTATGGACTAAAAAGAACAAAACGCAACTATTTGCCAACAATTAAGTCAAACGTTGCGATGGCACACCCAACCGCAGCAGAGCTGCGGGGTATAATTATTAAGATAAATATTACCATAGTTCTTTTGCAAGTTTCCCTGTACCCCGTTTCAACCCCTGACAGTTTGTTCGAAGATGTTACATTCCCACTCTTTTGATCCGTGATTATCCAGACCTCATAAACCGGATAATCTCTCTGATATTCGGTCGTTTTCCATACATGAGAATTCCGGTTCGAAACAGGCGGGCTGAAAGCACGATCACAAAGTAAACCGATGCTACTAGTATCAGGATGCTGGCTGCTATCTGGTACAGCGGCACATCCGTAGCTGCAATTCTCCCCATCATCGCAACAGGGGACGTCAGCGGGAACATTGAAAGAGCGATCGATATGAATCCATCGGGTTTGGTGATCAGTATCTGCATGAACATTATCGGTGCAATGGCGACAAATGTGAAAATACCGGCAAATTGCTGGCTTTCCTGTAGCGATCCACTGATGGCACCCACACCTGCCATGATACTTGCATACACCAGAAATCCCAGAACAAAGTAAACCAGTACCAGAAGCAACAGCGAAGGTTTGACCAGAATGGGAAGGGCATAAATAGCCCCCATCGTACCCACCGACACCCAAATCGTGATCTGCATCAGCCCGACCATGCCCAGTCCGACGATCTTGCCGGTTAACAGTTCCATTGGCGTCAGGGAAGACAGAAGAACTTCAATAACTTTGTTCTCCTTTTCTTCAGCCACCCCTCTTAAGAGGTAGCCTGAAGCTGAAAAAATACTGATGAAAAGGAGCATCCCCGTAATGAATGGCAGCCCGAATTCGCTCAAAATTTCAGATATACCCTTCTCCCGGCTCTCACCTGTGGTATCAATGTTGAATTCCTTGATGTTGACAGGGTCCATGACCCGGTTTAGTGTATCCTCATCCACTTTATCGTTTAAGAGAGTCGTAATTATGGTTTCGGACAGTTCACTTGAAATTTCCATTGTAGCGGTGTTCATTCCTCTTTTAGAAGAATATAGTTCAATATTTCCGGTTTTTAGGTAATCGGAAGGAATAATGATATATGCGGATAGTTTGCCGGACCGTATGTCCTCCTGGGCTTCTCCGGTGTCAGTATATTTTATAAAATCAATCGTGTAGTTTGTTGCTTCGACAGGTCCCATTGCCGGAAGGTCCATTACATTTTTCGAAGGCAGGACAAATGAATCGGTCCGGTCGATGTATCCGATGGTATGATCCTGATCAAATGTCGTAGCAAAAAGTAGTGATGAGCCAAACATGAGTAAAATAAAAAACAGGGGAAAGACAAAAGTCATGAAAAGAAACTCTTTGCGCATAATGGTATTTAGGAATTCATGCCTAGCTACTGTCAGTGATTTATTCATCGGTGCCACTCTCCACGATCCCTATGAAAATTTCATTTAGGGACGGTATCGATTGTTCGAACCGCAGGACTTCGACCCTCCTGACAAGTTCACCGAGCAAAGACTGTGTATCTTTTCCATCTTTCAAGAAAAGTTCTACAAATGTCTCATATTCTGCGATCCTCTGGACGGAGTCCAGTCCGTCCAGTGCTTCCATCTCCCCATTAAATTCAAGGATCACTGAATTATTCCGGTGTTGCCTCCTGATCGACTCGACGGTGTCATATAGCACTACCTTGCCTTCATTGATCATCAGTATCCGGTCGCACAGGGTCTGTGCCTGCTCCATCATGTGTGTGGAAAGAACAATTGTCTTGCCTGCTTTCTTGTGTTTGAAAAGTATGCTTTTGATAAGTTTGGTATTCACAGGGTCAAGACCTGAAAAAGGCTCATCCACAATAATGAAATCCGGGTTGTGAATAATGGAGGCAAGGAACTGAATCTTTTGCTGCATACCCTTGGAGAGTTCGTCTACTTTTTTGTCCTTCTGGTCATACATCCCGACCGATTGCAGGACATTCCCAGCATTTTCCAGTGCTTGCTTTTTAGGTATGCCCTTAAGTTGTGCCAGATAGGTTAGAAGTTCAATAACCTTTGATTTTTTGTAAAGACCCCGTTCCTCCGGCAGGTAACCGATCCTGTCTTTTGAACCTGAATCAAGCGTGCCTCCAAAAACATTGATCGTACCGGAATCCGGTTTAATGATATCAAGAAACATCCGCAGGAGTGTGGTCTTTCCTGCGCCGTTCGGACCGAGAAGCCCGAATATTTCACCACTGTTCACTGAAAATGAGACATCACTAATGACTTTTTTTTGGGTATAGGATTTTGAAACATTCTTTAATTCCAGAACTGGCATTGGTAAAGCCCCATATATTTTGCAAAGTTGTCTAATTTGTAAATTTTGATGGAATGATGGTAATATAAACCTGTCGATGCAAGTAGCCCGGACCAGGTTGAGATGTAGGAGATTTACAATCAATTTTTATATCTTGAACATAAATTGACCAAAATCAGATTAATACCATTCCAAAAATGATGAAGATCTTACTCCCTACCGATGGTTCAGAATATTCCGCCAACGCTGCAAAAGTGGCTGGCAAGATCGCTTGTAAGCGTAATTCTGAAATTTTGGTTCTTCATGTGGTGACTGATACAGGTGTCGGAAGAAAGACATGGCAAAATAATGGTGCAGAAAGTGTCATTTCATCCATTCTCAGTATTTTAAAAGATCAGGGATGTGACGAAGAACGGATAGAATCCATTATTGAAGACGGGAATGCTCCCGACAAGATAGTGGAAATCGCAAAACAACGCAATGTTGACAGAATCATCATGGGGACACGTGGGAAAAGCGGGTTTAAGAAAATAGTGGGTTCGGTAACAGAAAAGGTACTGCAGAAATCCGATGTTCTTGTTTTGGTAGTACCGCCCAACTATAATGTATAATTCGGCTCTGTAGTAATCCTAATTATCAATGAATTTTGAACCATAGCCGCAGATAAACACAGATACACGCAGATGGCGGTTATTCGCATCAGCGTTTATATGCGTGCATCTGTGGTTTATAATGATGTAGAGGATTTATACAGAGCCTATGATCCTATCATTGAAAATTGTCTGAGGCTACCTGCAAACTCTGCTGATGACGTCTTTTCCAGCTATAACATCATCCATTGAGAACACTTCGAGATTATATATCCCGCGATACCCGGACATCATATTCAGAATCGAGAAATCAACTGTTCCACTACCAGGTGCCATATGCTGGTCTCCTGCATACTCATCTGTCCAGTGTCCGCTATTATCATGAAGGTGTATGTGAACGATACAACTTAGAACAGTTTCAGTGAAATCCTTTAACTTATCGGGATCAGCGCCGCAGGTAAGGTTTGCATGTCCCACGTCATAGGTAGCACCAAGATTTGGAGAATCCACCTCATGGACAGCTTTCACCAGTTCGTCCGCACTGAAGCAAAGATTTCCCTGATCAGTTCCTTCCTTGTTCTCAAGACCGAGTATGACCCCGTAATCTTCAGCCATTGACGCAAGTGATCTGAAATTTCCAACCATCCTTGAAAACGATGATTCATGATCGCCATTGATCCTTCCCGGGTGCACAACGACAACCTTTGAATCCAGCCGGTTTGCAAGTTCGATTGATTCCCCCATCAACCTGAACTGGGCACCTTCCATATTTGCAGTGTCTATTACCAGTTCCTTAGGGTATGTCGGGACATCGGCAAAATACGGTGCATGGATAGAAGTGGCAAGGTCGCAGGTTGACAATTCGTCCAGAACCTTGTTTAGCCTGTTCTTCTGAAGTTCAATTCCTTCATAGATACCAAGCTTGGGGATGTACAGTTCAACAGACTGTACCTGTTTTTTGAGTTCCGGAAGAGAACCAGCAAAAGACGACGCTCCGATTATCATAATGAACCAGAACGTCAGGTAAATGTAATAATTGTTTTGGTTCCTTTCAATCAACACCAAAACTCTTATTTAATTTCTCAGAGTATCTGCATAAAATGAAACTGTACGTACCACATGTTGGACATCTCGAAGGACTGGAAGAACTGCTCGCAGGTTCAAATGATATCTATGCTGTATATATGGCAGGCTCTCCCGATCATGTCGGAACAGGGAGGACAAACCTCAGTGCACCGAAACTTGAGGATATCGCGATCCAGACCGAATATGCACACGAAAAAGGTGTGAAACTCGAAGTCATACTCAACAGTTCCTGTATGGGAGGGCAGCACCTATCACCTGAAGGTTACCGGGCGATCAACTGGTATTTTGATAAATTGAACAGTATCGGAATCGATTCCATAACTGTTGCTGACCCCTACCTTGTAGAAATGCTTGCAAGGGACTACGACATGGAAGTAGTTGTATCGGTCCTTTCCTTCGTGGACTCACCGCAAAAGGCCGAGTTTTATGAGCAACTGGGTGCTGACACCATTGTTATTGATTCCGCAGTTAACCGCCATTTTGACAAACTTGAAGCAATCAAGGAATCAACATCATGCGACCTTAAATTGCTTGTTAATGAAGGATGCCTCTACCAGTGTCCTTTCAGGTACGCCCACTTTAATTTTTTCTCACATGCAAACGGCCCCGGTCCAAAACCAAACGTCATTGACGACTATTATTACTACAAATGCCTCTCATTCAGGATACAAAATCCGGAACTGATCATCAAATCGCCGTGGATCAGGCCTGAAGACCTCAAGGACTACAAGCATATTACCGATACATTCAAGATAGGTGGAAGAACTCATTTTGTGAACTGGATCCTGAACCTTGTCAATGCATATGCGAACGAGAGCTATGACGGCAATCTGATGGATCTGCTGGACTGTCCAAAGGATCTGAAGGACCTGTTCTACATTCCTAACAAAGAACTTGAAGGTGCCCTTTCCCAATGGAAAAAATGCGAGAAGGTTTGCAGCAGATGCGGGTATTGCAAACGTCTGGCAAATAAGGTCACTCAGGTTTATTCCACAAAAGGTACCGAAGAATCTTTAATACCATTATCTTCCATAGGAGAAAAAAAATGACATTGACCGAGGAATTATTAAAAGCACGTGGAGAACTTGAGAACAATCTCAGGAACCTGCTGGGAATACCGGTATTTTTGATAGAGATGGATGGGTTTGCACTGCCCTGCGGGTGCAGCGGAGCAACAATAAACACGCGCGGACTTCAGGTTGATGATCTGGAAGTATTCGAAGAGCAGATTCTTAAATATCTGACTGATGCTGCAGCAAATCTTGAAATCGAGCCATCATTTATCTTTGCACGATTGATCCCCGGAACCTCTGAAGTGGCATCATTGAACATACGAATGCTATGCAACCGATGTTATATGGATTTTGCAAGGGGAAGCGGCAAACAACCACGACCCGATATTTATATCCTGCGATTTGATCGCAAGACATAATTGTACCCTAATATAGAGTTAATTTTTATTTATAGGAAGATTCAATGGCAAGAGAATCTGTTTATTATTTTTTTCCTATAAATGTAAAAAAGATTGTTTTTATCTTGCCGACTTTATTTTCACGTCCATTTCGAAAGGTTTATGAATGATTTCGAATAATGCAGAACAGTTGACGTTAGTTCATATCATTTAACATTTAAATGGTATAACAAAGTGATAGGAGAAAAGTGCTTTAAGTATTTTTAGCACTGGCATGCTGTTAACGATGTTATAAAACAAAGTTAAAAGGAGGAAAATCAATGGAACCACTCATAAGCATGGGTGTAGTAGCACTAATGGGTGCAGCCGCGACAATCGCTGGCGCTTCGGAGGATCTTGAATCTGATGTAGGATCACAGAGTAACCCGAACTCCCAGGTGCAATTAGCACCCCAGATGATGTATCCACATAGAATATATAACAAAGCTGTTTCTGGCGAACCACCGTCTAATGGACTCATGTGTGCAATTGGCGGCACGGTTGCTATGGTTTTGATGACTGGAGCCAATATGTCCCCGCTTTTTGCGATTACATTTGGTGCTCTCATCGCTGCAATTGTACACGGAACATACGCTGTGTCTTCATTTTTAGGCAGACCAACAAGTCAGAAACGTTTTAAACAACCAGTATATCTTGATGTATTGACATCACACACGCCGGTGATTATGGGATATTCGTTCATCACAACATTCTGTGTTGTTGTTATATCGTATCTCATGGTCGCTGTACTTGGACACCCATTCCCTCTGCCACTGGTGGCATTTATCTGGGGAATCGCAATCGGTGCAATCGGCTCGTCTACCGGTGATGTCCACTATGGTGCAGAGCGCGAGTTCCAGTCCTTTGAATTTGGTTCAGGTCTGAATGCTGCAAACTCTGGTAATATTGTCAGAAAAGCTGAATCTGGTTTGAGAAACAGTATTGACAATTCCTGGTTCTGCTCAAAATTCGGTGGACCGGTCACAGGAATTGCATTCGGTATGACGGTATTCTTAAGCGCATGGATAACAACGGTATTTGACCCCGCAAAAGGTGCCGCAATGGGCTGGCTTTCAATCATTGTGGGAGCAATTATGGTACTTATTATGATTATATGGAACCGGAAGATCGAAGTGTATGCACGCAACGCATTTGGTCCATATAAAGAAGATAAAGTAGAAGAAGAGGTGGCAGCATGATCGATATCATAGGAATATTGATGGCAAACATCTTCTCTGTGATTCTTATCACAATTGGCGGAGCATTGATCTCCTGGAGTGTTCACTTCATTCCTGTGGGTGGTGCTCCGGCAGCAATGGCACAGGCAACTGGTGTCGGAACCGGTACAGTGCAACTGGCTGCTGGTGCGGGTCTGACCGGGCTTGTTACAGCAGGCGGTGTCATGAACCTTACAGATAACATGCCGGTCGTTGTTTTATCCGGTGCTATCGGTGCCATGATAATGATCGCTGTTACCATGCTAGTGGGACAGTGGGTATATGTGTATGGAGTCGGGTGTGTACCAGCATCTGCAAAGGTCAACTATGACCCAATCACAAAGGACAGGCAAGACCTCTATGTATCTCAGGGTACAGAGGGACACGGACTACCAACTGTTAGCTTTGTAAGTGGAGTTATTGGTGGATTGCTTGGTGGTGCAGGTGGCTCAATTGTATATTATTCACTTATGAGTGTTAGCACAGGTTTAACAGTAACAAACCTTGTAGGACTTGCAAGTATTTTCGCGGTCGGTATCTTCTTTGTAAACGCGGTTATTCCTTCTTACAACATTGGAGGAACGATCGAAGGGTATCACGACCCCAAGTTTAAGAAATGGCCAAAAGCAGTAATCTCTTCACTGATTGCAACAATTTTGTGCGCAATCGTAGGAGTATTGGCAATAGGAGGTCTATAAATGTCAGCAGGTGGAGACGGAGGAGAAGCCCACGGCGGAATTCCTGCAAACAGTATTATTGCATTCGGTGCAATTGGTGGACTGATTGGAATTTACGCTGCGCACTTTTTAGTCAGCATGATGGGACCTGCATTTTCGTTTATTGGCGCTCTTGGTGCAATCTGTGCCATTGTATGGGGCGCAGATGCAGTTAGACGAGTTTGCAGTTACGGTCTTGGTACCGGTGTACCATCCATTGGGATGATTTCACTCGGCATGGGTATAATAGCAGCCATGTTCGGACTGGCTATAGGTGGTATTGCAGGACCTGTGGTATCATTCATCGCTGCAGCTATTATCGGAGCTGTGATCGGTACTCTTGCAAACAAGGTTCTTGGCATGGGCATTCCTATCATGGTACAATCCATGATCGAAATTGCAGGCGCTGGTACCCTGGTAATCATTGGACTCAGCACAACGATAACCGGCACTTTCATGTTCGTCGATGTGCTGGAATACGTAGTTGCAACCGGATATATCGCTGTTATATTCATTGCAGGCGGTATGGGTATACTACATCCGTTCAATGCATGTCTAGGACCCGATGAGAAACAGGACCGAACACTTTCTGTAGCATTTGAAAAAGGTGCAATTGCAATGATCATTGTAGGTATTGCCTCTGCAGTCATATCATTAAATGCAGCAGTCCCAACAATATTAATAGGAGTGTTTATCTGGTACATGGCCTTTAGCAAGCACATGCAATTTGTCCATAGAGATGCATACAAAGTTGTTGGAACAGGACTGCTACCAAGCGAGGAGGAATTGGAATGAGCATGATACACGTAGCACCTGAGGCACATTTAGTAATGGACCCACTGACCGGTTTGCTCGCAAAGGAGCGTGAAGACATTATCTCCTATTCGATGGACCCGATCACGAATCAGATGGATGAACTTGATAAGATCGCTGATGACCTGATGAATTCCCTTACACCGGATAGGGAACTGCTTAATTCGTTCCCTGGACGTGCCCGTACCTCGTATCTCGCAGGTATTTACAGCAATGCATTCTACGGTCTCATAATAGGCCTAGCATTTTCAGGATTGGTAACAGTACTCCTGTATTTACTTAGCCTGATGAGCGGAGGTATGTAATATGGCAGATAAAAGAGAACCAGCACCTGGATGGCCAATCCTTAAAGGTGAATACGATGTTGGCAATGCAGAGAACTGCGTTGCTGTTATAACATGCGGTTCACACCTTCCGGGCGGACCACAGATAGATGCAGGAGCAAGTATTACCGGACCATGTAAGACAGAGAACCTTGGTATTGAGAAAGTCGTTGCACATATTATCTCAAATCCAAATGTCCGGTTCCTGCTTGTAACAGGTTCAGAGGTAAAAGGACACATTACCGGACAGGCGTTTATGGCCCTTCATGCCGGTGGTGTAAAAGAGAACCGTATTGTCGGGGCGACAGGTGCGATTCCCTATATCGAGAACCTTACTCCTGAAGCAATCGAGAGATTCCAGCAACAAGTCGAATGTATTGAAATGCTCAATACTGAAGACATGGGAAAGATCACTGGCAAGATCAAAGAACTTGCTTCAAGAGACCCTGGAGCCTTCGATGCAGAACCGATGATCCTTGTGGTCGGCGAAGGTGGAGAAGAAGAGGGAGAAGAGGCAGGCGGACTCAAGCCAATGGCAGCTGAGATCGCAACCATCCGATCCAGAATACGGGACATTGAAATGGAAATGATCAATGCCGGTAATTTGAACAAACTTCATTCCGGAGTACATGCCGGTAAAATCGAGGGCGTGATGATGGGTCTTGTGATCACATTGTCACTGCTTAGTCTATTGTTATTCGGGAGGTGATTAACATGGCAGAAGAAGAATATGGACAGGGTGTCCCGATGGTAATAAACCCGCAGATGGGACCAATCGAAAGCCGTGTTGAAAGCATTCGCTACAGAGCCCAGTTGATTGCAAGGAACCAGAAACTCGATTCCGGGGTAGTTGCTAGTGGATTTATCGGTACCATAATAGGCTTTTTGTTCGCACTGATTATGGTACTTGTGATTCCATTACTTATCTGGGGGATGATGTAAATGAGCGGTGAAAAGAATACAGTAGCAAGCGTGATAGTGGACCCCGCGGATTTCAATGCAGTGATTAAACGGCTCGACCTGATCGATGAGAAAGTTGAGTTCGTAAACAGTGAAATCGCACAGCGGATTGGCAAGAAAGTAGGTAGAGATATAGGAATCTTATATGGAGCAGTCGTTGGGATATTGATGTTCTTGATATACATTTCAATCGCATCGATCCCGTTCTAAAGAGGTGCTAAAATGTTCAAATTTGATAAGAAACAGGAAGTATTGGAGGTTGGTGGCGTCAAGATCGGCGGTCAGCCTGGCGAGTACCCCACAGTTTTGGTAAGTACAATGTTCTATAACAGGCACAAGATCGTGTCTGATGAGGACAAAGGAATTTTTGACAAGAATGCAGCAGAAAAACTGTGGAATGGTCTGCAGGAATTGGGCGACACAACAGGTAACCCGTATATCAACCAGATAGTTGGTGAAACTCCAGAAGCAATCAGGACGTTTATCGACTGGTTTGTTGGGGTAGATGACACGACCCCATTTTTAATCGACTCATCTGCCGGTAATGTGCGTGCTGCAGCAGCAGAACATGTGACAGAGATTGGTGTTGCTGACAGGGCAATCCACAACTCCATCAACTCAAGTATCCATGAAGAAGAGATCGAAGTTGTCACGAACAGTGATATCGAAGCTGCAATTGTACTGGCATTCAATGCAACTGACCCTTCTGTACAAGGAAAACTTGATATCCTTGAGGTCGGAGGTACAGGGCAGGATAAAGGAATGCTTCAGATTGCAAAAGAATGCGGTATTACCAAGCCATTGATAGATGTGGCTGCAACCCCACTGGGTGCAGGCTCGGGTGCAACGATCCGATCGGTTATCACGATCAAAGGTCACATTGGACTTCCGGTCGGCGCAGGATACCACAACATGGCATCTGCATGGGACTGGATGAAGAAATACAGGAAAGAGCACAAAGAAGCTTACATGCCAGCTGATATCGGTACAAACCTTGTATCTCAGGTTGTTGGCTCAAACTTCCAGCTGTTCGGTCCGATTGAGAACGCCACCATGGTATTCCCTGCAACTGCAATGGTTGACATTATGCTGGCTGAGACAGCTAAAGAACTTGGAATCGAAGTAATGGATGAGAACCATCCAATCAACAAACTGGTTTAATCAAACCAGTTTCTTTTTTTCTTTTTTTACATAGCTGTATTCAAAAATGGGAAGTTTCTAACCTGTCAGTGGTTACACTGTTCAAAATCCAGATGAACTGATGAAAAATATGAGTTGGAAAAACCCCCAGTCCCCCAACCACTTCACCAGACAGCTTCTTTTGCACTACATATATACATAATAACAACAATATATATGGAATTGTGAATATAATACTACTCCATTTAAAAACATTTATTTACGCATATTTAATTCAAACAGCATATCTAATCTTGAATAAATTATTAAGACATTTGATAATTTAAATTTTAATTTAAAATCAATTTTTTGGTTTATTAGCTATTTTAAGTTATTATTTTAACTATGCAATACAATCTTTACCTCAAACAAGTCATATGGACAGTGGGGTGAAATATTCCAGGACAATGTTATTGCTTCTGCTGTTCTTGATAGAATATTGCATCACTGCACTACTATAAATGTCAAAGGTGAAAGTTACAGGCTGAAGGACCGAAGGAAAATGGGATTGCAGACTGGAAAACTGTAAGATTTAATTGTACATGTTGTGGAGAAAAATGGGTAACTTTATATCATAAGTTGGGGAATTTTAGACCGACGAAAGTGGGGGAAAAGGAAACCACCGTTGACAATTGATATATTTAGGTATGTCCAATGTCGGTTTTGACTTGAAAATCATGTGAAAATGGTCATTATCGCATTCAA
>CAZQWP010000026.1:0-11396 GCA_964597005.1 uncultured Methanosarcinales archaeon
ATTTTCACTGATATTATGTACAGTTTGCTTCAATAAATCAATGACAAGAGGATTTGATAATGTGTGTCTTCTATATTTTACACATTGCACAAAATGATACTGCAATGAATATACAGAATGGTTCCCCTTGTCAAGATTGTGTTGCATAGTTAATAATATTATAATAAAACTATAAATATGTTATCTTTCAATGTTTTATGCGGATAGTACGCCTTTCATCCCCCATCTTACAAAAGGGACTTCTTGGCTAAAAGTTAAAGCGTAATTTTCCTTGATAAACTAAGTTTAAGCGTAGGAAAGATTTTCTTGTTATATATAATATGACATTATTTGCTTTCTAAAAATCGATAGACTGAGGATTTTCTTTATAAATTTCCATCGATGGATTAAAAATCATTCAGAAAAGCCATATCCAACAAATCTCTGTTTTTCATCCAAGTTTGCAAGGATGAACCTATCGGATTTACTGTATGCGATCTCCTTTGAGCCAGAAAACCTTACAGTACATTCCTTAACCGGACCTGCATGCTTTACATCTTCTTCGTTTACTATAATGTTTTCAACACGTCCGGGGACAGACTGAAGCCCCACAAAAATATGCAGCACATCTCCAACACTAAAACCTTTTGTGAACTGCGAAAGTACGCAGTTGAGTGTTAGATCAGTGATTACGGTTTCGTTGTTCGATACGATGGAACCCCTTTCAATCTCTTTTGACTGGATGTTCTTAAGGGCAAGTCCAACCCTTGAACCTGTAGGTGCCGTTTTTGTGTCCACATCATGAAGCTGGATAGAACGTATTTCAAGCGGTTTGTTAATCGGATATGCATTCATCTTATCTTTTGCATGTATCGTTCCCTGAAATAGTACACCTAAAGCCACGCACCCTATCCCAGTCACATTGAAGCACTGGTCGATAACCACACGTGGTGGACTGTCATTTAATTTTGCATTTTCTTCATCCACGCTTTCACCGATGGCAAATATCATTTCCTTAAGTTCTTCCATGCCTTCAAATGAAGTGGTTGATACGGAAATATACTCCCATTTCTCGAGAGCAGTGCCTGCGGTGATCTTTTTGATGTTGTTTTGTAGCTCATCGAGAGCATGTGGGTAAGAAGTATCCGATTTTGTCAGCACGATTATCCCGTGTTTGTAACCCAGAATATCCAGAGCAACGATGCATTCTCCGGCATATGCATCAAGACCCGACGGAGAAACGCAAAGAATAGCCATGTCCGAGAGATTAAGAGCCGTCATGAGTGGTTTTATGGACTTCGGATACCCGACCACATCAATAGCAGTGAGTACCTTACCGCTTTTGGAAAACTCATACATTGTGATGTCAGAGACATTTCCCTTCTTACCCAGTTTTGAAGCTAAGCTGGTCCTGCCGCTCTGTTCACTTCCAATAATCGCTACTGTTGTCATACCTGCTCCTTGAGATGTGTGGCTATTCAAATACTCTTCCTATGATATATGTCTTTTTGAGTGTCACCACAGTTCCCCTTTACACATGGATTCTGTTTTGTCGTTGGTGCTCTGGTTCAATTTCCTGATCTTTACCAGATACTCGTCCCCCACCTGCTGTGGTGCTTCAAAAACGGCATCCACACCCAGCCTTCTAAGATACTCTTCAAATCTGGATGCCACAGCGATATCCCAGACACGTATCTGCACATCATCGGAAATGCGCTTACCGTCCTTTACCTGTCTAATCGAATCGACCATGGGATGAAGTATGCTTTCTCCCAGTTGAAGACAGCGTTTTTGTAACTCGCTTTCGTTTTCGTCCCATTCGACCGACTGGAAGCCCTCACGAACAACCCTTGAGAAAAAATAATCGCGCCCGTAGTCATTGTAATATCTGAATGCATGCCTTAGGTCTGCACAGTTACTCTGAGAACACGTGTATTTTATTGGATGCAATACCATCTGCGGGTCTTTGATGACCACACCCTCATGCTGGATCTTTCCAAGTTCCCTTATGATTTCGGCAATCTCATCTGCTGCGTGAGATGTAGGGAACTCCCCGAACAACCTGACCTGGGTAAATCCATATTCTTCTGCGAGTTTTCTTCTCTCATATACAGGATACGGTTTACCGCTTCCCTTGTGTCTGATATCGAATACAAAGAATTCAAGCGATTCGATCCCATAGATATCCTTTGGTACATAGGGGTTATCAGGACCTGCCATTTCGCCAAACAGAATAAGGTCAGGATGGTCAGTAAAAAAATCGGGTTTAAGGAGATGCTCTGCACGTTCGGTAGAATAAGGACAAACAAGTCCTCCACGTGTGATCGCAGCGATCCTGCCATCAATGCTAGCCACACGCACGTTGTAGCCGTTCATCTTTTCTTCGACAACTACGGAACCTATTTTTGAGAAATGATCATTGATCGCTGACCCGAGGATCATAGCCCTCTGTATCTTCGGAAACCCCCTGATCAATTCAAACGAATCATCTTTCTGATACAGAACACTCCCATGTTCAATCTTTGAAACGTTTTTATCAAAGCGGAACAAGTGTTGATAATCATCCCAGTTCTGCAAAAGAATTCTTTTATTTAACAGTCCCTGCACTCTGGACTGCGGCATCTTCAGGTATCCTGCCGCAAGTTCAATATCCAGTTTAACCTCAGATTCAACACTCATGACCGGGATTATTATTAGTATCTAGTTGCCGCTATTTATCTCACACATAAAACCGAAGTTTTGGACAGGTAAATCCAAACTACTGGAATTTACCTGTGATGATTTGATTTTTGTTCTCCTCAACTCATCATTGAGCTGACAAGGTTTCTTCTTGTGATCAAACCAACCATTTCTCCATCCATATTTAGCACCGGCACGCCACCAATATTCTCTTCCAGGATCAGTTTTATTACATCACTTACCGGTGTATTCGTGCATACAGATTTTACACCCCTCACCATGATGTCCTCCACGATCAGGTTTTTGATGCGGGAATCCTGCTGGTTGCCTGAAACGATATCCCTAAACGCACGCATAGCCTTTGCAACATCTTTCTCAGTGACAATCCCGACCACCTCTCCATTTTCGATAACCGGTAACCTGCCAATGTCATTGTCAAGAATTAGCCTTCTGATGTGGCTTACACGATCACCTGGGCTAGTTGTTATCGGATTCTTTTGCATAACTTCGCCTGCATATCCGCTAAAATGATTTCTCTTCAGCAGTTCGGCTGGAGTTACCCACCCAAGAACATCATCGTTGTTACTGACTATTAACACACCACCCGTTTTTTCCATCAAGGTTATTGCATCCTTGACATCTGTATCAGGAAATACCTTTACATAATTATTTGAAACGGCTGTAGCCACATGCAGTGACGATGCTGGCTTGCTCCCTTTTTTTCGGGTACCAAGTTCTTTTGTTAAGTTTCTCATTGTCAGAACACCCACAAGCTTTCCGTCATGCATTACAAGCAGACGGCGTGTGCCTTTTTTGTCCATTATGTCCAGTGCGTGGGATATGGTGTCTGACTTGTCGATACTTTGTGGTTGTACCATTATTTCTTTAACTTGCATAGCTGTCACCCAGTTTAAATAAAATTTTATATGTTTTTTCGCGCCTTTGCAGAACTTACAACTAAATATCGAAAATATTTGTACTATCTTTGAACCTTATTTTGCTGCTCTGATCACATCACTTCTACTGAGTATTCCAACGATCTCTTCATCTTTCCCAACAGGTAGTGCCGAGATATTTTCCTCGATCATAATCTTTGCCGCATTTACCACAGTTTCTGTTTCGCTTATAATGATCACAGGTTCAGACATGATATCCTCTGCCACAAGCGGCACTTCCTTAACATAACGGTAGGTCTTCTGACCACCCGCATCCGGGCGTCGTGCCATTTTTATGCTCTTGGTAGGCAATTTACCTTCTTTATCAGCCATTAAGTTAAGTGCAAGGTTACTTGACGTGATTATCCCCACGACGTTACCGGCATCATTGCTGACAAGAACTTTACCGATCTCGTTTTTTTCCATCTCATCGATAACATGATTTAACGTGTGGTGCCTATTTACAAAAACTACATCCCTGCCCATCAGTTCAGATATTTTTGTATCATATGTTTGTTCTGATACATATCTAACAATATCCGTCCTTGTGACAATGCCCACAACATTGTTTTTCGTCACCGGGATATTGTGTATTCCATTTTCAAGCATCAAACTGGCTGCCTGTTGGATTGAAGCCTCCGGGTAGATCGTTACCAGAGACTCTGTCATTACCAGATTTACAGGAACTTTGTCAATCGGACGTCTTCGCCACATTGGTCCCGCTTGGGCTAATCGCCGTCTTAGGTCGGATTTGGTGACGATGCCAATCATCTCGTCTTTGCTTGCAACAATAAGCGTGCTAATCTTGTGCCTTAGCATCAACTTTCTTGCATGGGATATGGGTTCATCCGGTGCTATGACATAAACCGGCGAACTCATGATATCTACCACATTCATCTTGTTCCTCCTTGCTTGTTTTATTGTATATAATTTTTAAAATTACATACTCCAAGTAAATCCAACCAGAGGGAAGATTTACTTGTTAAGGTGCTCGTTTTATTGTACATGAAGCATAGCGTTATTTACTCGATCAAACGCTTACTTCATCTGGCTTTTACTTCGTATATAGGAAAGTTCATATTTCCCAATATCTCAGATTATGGATATTGGCGAGCTTTTCCTTGTACAGAGCTGCTCCCAAATTTATTTAGACATTGCGCGCAGGAAATCCTGCTCTGTGAGTATACCACAAAGTGTACCATCATCAATGATCGGTAGTGAACCAACATTCTTCTCAAGCATCAGTGCCGCAGCATTTCCAAGGTCCATATCAGAAGATGCCCACACAACATCCCTTGCGATCAGCGAACTGATCGGCTGGTCGAAAGCCTCGTGGATGTTTCCTGTTATGAGTTTGTTGAAAGCATCACCACTGCCCAGGAAATTCATTATATCGGAAGCAGTGATTATACCAAGAAGTATGCCATCCTTGACCACAGGCAGTCTCCTGAACTCCTGTCTTACCATAATCTTTGCAGCCTCATCGATCGTTGTGCTAGAGGACGCTGTTTTTACGTTGGTGCTCATGTACTCGCCTATAGACTTGTTGGCATAGACACCTGCAACAAGCGCCATAAAATCCCTTTCAGTACAGATTGCAACCACACGGTTATCATTATTTAGGATTGGGATACAGCCAGCATTTCTTTTTATCATCAGCCTGAATGTATCTGCAATGCTTGCGTCATCGTGCAGGTAGGCAACATCTTGCTGCATTATTTCCCGCGCTTCTGCGTTCACTGCAGCTAAGAGGTTCCCGTTAAACTTTTTACTGACAAGAAAATTCTTGTCTCCCCCCCCTAAAAAATCGATCACATCTACGGATGTAACAATCCCTTCAAGGCGGTTTGTACCGGCATCCGTAATCGGGACGCGCCTGAAACCTTTACTGGTCATGGTCTTTATTGCACCCATTATCGTTGTTGTGGGAGGCAGTGTAACAACGTCCCTGATTGCCACGGCCATGATGTCACCCTCGTGCTCTGATACACTTGCTTTAAAATCAACAGGTCTGACATCCATTGTGCCGATAGTGCTCAACATCTTTGGATCTCTTTTCTGCATGGTTTTTTCCCCAGCATTCAGTTTTCCCTGAACTTTCATCTTTTCTTCTGCAATCTTGGATGCTTTATTCCGTGTATTCAATCATATCACCGAACTCACAAAACTTATGGATATTAAACGTTTCTAATTTCAGAACTTCCACCATAAACCAAAAGTATTCCAACCAATGAATATTAAAACCGATTGACTATAAGGTTTTGGTTTTAGATTACCATTTTATTCCTGACCTGTGCCTACCATAAATGCATGTAAGAGATTGAACCTGTCCACGATCCCCACTACCCTCTTATTGTTCACAACAATGAGTCTGCCAATATCGTAGTGAAGTATCATTTCTATGGCCTTCCGGATAAGTGTGTCCTCTGTTATTGTGTATGCGGGAGTAGACATTATTTTTTCAACTTTTAGCGCTTCCCCGGACCTTGTGTCGTGTGTCTCACCTAAGCCGACCCTTGCAAAACCAGCCTTAATAATATCCCTTCTGGTCACCATTCCCATTGCCTCGTTTGTATGAGACACCACCGGAATACCGGTATAGTCCCATTCCAGCATGTTTGACCATACCTTTGCAACACTTTCCTCAGGATGACATGTTAAAACTCTGGTCACCATGATCTTACCAGCCGTTTTTGGAGATTTTTTTGTGGGATGAATCTTCTTAAGGATATCCACATCACTCAGTATCCCAACAAGTGTTCTGTCGCTGGTTGAAGTTACAACCGGAACCCTGTGCTGCTTTGCGTCAAGGAGCAAACTGGCTGCATCCAGAACATCCATATCCGGCGTTATTGTCGGGCACTGCCTTGCATAACCTCCAACCGTAACATTGGATTTAGTGGATTTAATATTAAGTATATCTTGATCGCTCAGAATACCTATAACCCTGTTTGACTCATCGACCACTGGAAGACCCCTTAAGAAATGGTCACGCATCAACTGCCGCGCATGTGTAATAAATTCATCTTCTTTTACGTATACGGCATCCTTTGACATTATTTCGCCAACTGTCATCCATTCACTCCTTTGATTCGATTTTGATCTGAGTTAAAATCCCTTAATTACCTGTAATAATTATCAGGGTTTTTCCAGGCATCCCTGACAACATCGACAACCATCTCCCGAACATCCTTGGAAAACACTCTGTTAGTTATGACTTCCCGAGCAGATATAACGTTTCTAATTCCGTTGATTGAGCCACCAGTTCCCATAGCCATTAGATTCCCCAAAACCTTAGATATTATCATCCTCTCACTGCTTGAAGAACAGTTCACCAATGAACTGTATACCTCTAATTTAAATAATATCCTCCATGAAACTTTCTTTTGATGATTTTCTGGATATAAAATTATAATCCTTTATGCCATATATAGGTGTTCTTGGTTCATTAAGACTCTGCTACCTGTTTTATACGAGGCATAAATAACCTGACTTCACAGATAATCAATTGCATCAATCCCATTTTCCTGAGATTTACTGTATCTTCTTCAGTAATTTTGCAGTTTCTATCAATTTGTCAAGTGTGCGGTGCAGACTCCTGATCCCTTCTATATCCTCAGCCACGCCTTCTGCACCTTTGTCCTTTGACCAGAAGGTACCACCTAAGTTCGACCCAAAAGATCCACCTGAAACAGGTATAATTTCATTGATGACATAGAAATTAAGTATCGTCTGGATGGCAGGTTCCTGACCGCCAACACGATCACCACCATCAGCAGTCGCCGCACCTACCTTGTTTAAGAATACTTTTGGGTCACGTGCAACGATTGCCCTGCACCTGTCCATTATCACCTTTGTCTGTCCGCTGAGCGTACCCTGATACACCGGGGTGCCAATTATCCATGCATCGGCCCAGATCATCTTTTCATACAGCTCGACCATGTCATCCTTCTGGATGCATCCCTCTTTATTGCGGACACAATAATCACAGTGCTGACAGAAATTCAGTTTCTTTCCGCTCGCTGAGAAATAATCGGTCTGTACCGAATACTTCTCTTCTGCAAACCTCAGTGCTTCATTCACTACATAATCTGTTGCCTTTATTCTAGGACTTCCGGATATCCCCAGAAGTCTGATGCTGTTATCTGACACTTGATGCACTCCCATTTTTTTGTAAAACCGTGTTTTTAATTGTATATAATCTATAAGATTATGTTAGTCCGACTCTGTCGGACTCCTTAAACGTGAATCCAGAGTCTCCAAGTAAACCCGACCGAAGGGAGGATTTTCTTGTTTCTTATTTTGTTTTAAAGATTATTACCTATTATAATTTTCTTATTTCACATCAGGGATTCCTTCCGGATATCATAGATATCATGAGCCGCTATTGCTCCCTGAGCCATGGCGACAATCAGCAGATCGATCTCAGTCGCAACATTGCCCACTGCATAGATACCGTCGATGTTCGTCCGCTGTTTTTTGTCGGTCCTGACAAAACCCGATTCCATGATCTCGATTCCCAGTTTCTTGACCACTTTTAGATCTGGCTTGAGTTCACCGGCAAGCACCACGGCATCAACATACATCTCAAGTTTTTTGTCTTCCGCCGTATTATGAAGAACCGCCTTTTCAACTCTCTCGGCGCCCTGGATCTCCAGCAGGCTGGTCGATGTCAGTATCTTGAGCATCTCTATACCTTTAACCCTCTTCATCATTCTTTCAGGCACATCGAATGAATCTTCCGATGTTACCAGCGTGGTGCTTTGCGCAATTCCTTCAAGGCACTCGGCAGTACTGACCGCATTATAGCCTTTCCCGTAGACAAGTACTCTCTTGTTCTCGAAGCTGGAGGGGTCTGCAGTCAAATAGTAGACACCTCCGTCATTAGTGGCAAATTTACTCTCGCCCAGTATTCCGGATTTTACAGGAACACTTCCTGTTGCTATTATCATGGCTTTAGCAGTGTACTTTCCTTTATCCGTGATCAATATCTTGAAATCTTTCCTGAGTTCGATGTCGTTCACCATCTCTTCCCTACGGTCTACCTGCTGCTCCTCTGCACCCTCAAGCATCGATTTTATAAGCTCATCAGGAGACATCTTGCCAGTTAGACCAGGATAATTCTCTATAAGGCGTGATGAACATAACCTGTTAAGAATTCCACCCCATTCACCACTTTCGAATATTACGGTCTTAAGTCCAAGATATGAAGAAATGGTCGCTGCTGATAATCCAGCTGCACCGCTGCCGATGACCGCGACATCATATTCGTTCTCAGCGGGTTTTACCTCCCCATTTTTCTTTTTGTCCAGATAATCCTTGATAGCGGCATGCAGGGCATCTGCAGCAAGGTTCGAACAGTGCATCTTGATAGGCGGCAGCCCATCAAGTTCATTTGCCACATTACCACGGGTAATTTCCAGTGCCTCTTCTAGGGTCTTGCCCTTTGCCATCTCGGTCACCATACTGCTAGTAGCAATGGCTGAAGCGCACCCGAATGTTTTGAACTTGATATCCTTGATTATGTTGTCCTCCACCTTAAGCTGGATCTCCATCATATCCCCGCATACGGGATTCCCGACCCTTCCAACCCCATCGGCGTCCTTTATGGTTCCAACATTCCGTGGATTCCTGAAATGGTCCTTTACTTTCTCACTGTATTCAAATGGTTCTGTCATGTTAACCTCCCCGACTTTTCATTCAATCTCCAAAATACAACGGCGACATTTCACGAAGCCTGTCCACAACATGAGGTAAGTTCTCAATTACATAGTCAGCTTCTTCAAGGGTGCTCCAGCGGTTAAGCGAGAGTAACAGCGAGCCGTGTGCTTCCTCATGCCGCAATCCAATCGCCATCAGAACATGAGACGGTTCGAGTGTCTTCACGGAACAAGCAGACCCTGTTGATGCTTCGACCTGCAGATCATTAAGACCCAGAATGATACTTTCACCTTCGATGAAACTGAACCTGAAACTTGCAATATTTGGCAGTCTTTTGGTCCTGTGACCCGTGAGATACGAATGCCGGATGCCACCAAGTATGCCCTCGATCAACCTATCGCGGATCTCTATCATCTTTCCAGAATCGTTTCCCATCTCCTCTTTTGCTATCTCGCACGCCTTTGCGAATCCCACAATGCCGGGAATGTTCTCCGAACCGGACCGCAGACCCCGCTCCTGCCCACCGCCTGTGATTATCGGACGAAGTGGCACGCCTGCACGAACATAGAGGGCACCCACACCCTTTGGACCGTACAGGTCATTGGAAGCGATTGATAGCAGATCAATATTATCACGTTGCACATCAATAGGTATCCTGCCACATGCTGCAACCCCATCCACGTGGAAAACAATATCCTTTTTACGGGCGATCTTCCCGATCTCCCTTACTGGCTGGATGGTTCCGATCTCGCCGTTCGCATACATAACCGAGATCAGGATGGTCTTGTCCGTAATTTCCTGCCTGATACGCTCAACATCCAGAAGTCCGTCCTTATCAACAGGCACATTCAAGACCTCGAATCCTTCACGCTGCAGGTCCTTACAGGTATTGACCACTGACATATGTTCAATGGCGGTTGTTATGATATGGTTTCCCTTTTTCTTTTTACGCAAAGCTGCACCCCGAAGAGCCAGGTTGTTCGATTCGGTACCCCCTGATGTAAATATTATCTCCCTGCTCTCGGCACCGATCAGGAATGCAACTAATTCTTTTGCAGATTCCAGAGCCTTTCTGGCGTTGATCCCTGAGGTATGCAGAGAGGAGGGATTCCCTGAATCAACTGTGAAATAGGGTAGCATTGCCTCGATAACCCGTTCATCAACAGGTGCGCCTGATGCATTGTCCATATAGATTGTGTTCAAACCCAACCCCCTTTACCAGACATCCGTATTAATTAAAACCACATGGTACCGTCTGCATCCAGAACCAGATCGTTAAGTGTCGCTGCTCCAACCAATTCAACACCCTCGATAAAGTCACCTCTGTCGACCCCTATCAACTGGGTCGAAGCCTCACATACGTAGAGTTTAACACCTGCCCTCAGGGTCTGGTTAAGTACCTCATTCAAAAATGGGAAATTTCCCATCTTGACCTTATCTGCCTCTCCTTTTTTAACCACTGTTATACCCATCCCCAGAAAATAGACCGCTGCTTTGATCCTCATTGCAGTTGCGGTCTGCGCAAGAACGAGCGGTGAATATAGCCGCTCAGGTGTATTGACCCCGCTTGTCTGAACATATAACAGATTCTTTTCAGTCATCCATAACCCCCTTATTTTGCCCTTTCTATCAAAAAACGGAAATGATCGCCCAGATCTTCGAATTTCAACAGTTTATGACCGGTTCGTTTTGCCCATCGTGGAATGTCACTGGTGGATGCTGGGTCGTCTGTCAGGACTTCCAGCACCTCGCCAATTTCGATATCGTTGATATTCTCTGACGTATCAAATACAGGCACTGGACAGAACAGACCTATACAATCAAGTTTCCTGTCAGGCATGATCTCATTTTCTGCCATTTGCATACCCCTTCCCTGAATTAACTAATTTATGCAATAACCGGCAGTATTCCAGCTACTTAGAATACTGTTGAACCCCCATTAATTCCAGATATACAAAATAATGTCAGGGTTAAATAATAAATATGTGTTGGTCACCAGTAGCTTTGGAACAAAATTCACATATCCCCTTACGTATCCAATGAGGTGCGATGTCTTTCAATTTCAAGGAATCCAATTTTCCAAACCTTATGTGCTGCATCTGCACGCGGAAGGGTGGTATTTATAGGTGATAATATGGCACG
>CAZQWP010000027.1:0-1360 GCA_964597005.1 uncultured Methanosarcinales archaeon
ATTGAGTCTGGTATCTGGTGAATTGTATTATGTTGCTAACTGCCAGCTCACAAAAATTGTCAATCCAAATTAGTTTAAGAAATCAAAGCGATCCCGGAGGGATTTGAACCCTCGACCCCCGGGTTAGAAGCCCGGTGCTATGTCCTGGCTAAGCCACGGGACCATGTGGAATAGTATCTCCTGTAAGAGGAGTACGAATAGTTGTTTATGCATAAAAGGCTTTTGTAAAACCACTGAAATGACGTATTGATTCCCTAATGCTCAATATAAATCTACATATATGATTGATGACATTCAGACTGGTAACTTCAACATAAGCTTGATGAGGTTTTATAATGAGCGAACTATTGATATATTCCAATGGCAAATACGTGCCGCAATCACAGGCCACCACATCCCTTTATGACCACGGTTTCCTGTACGGTGACGGTGTCTTTGAGGGTATAAGGGCGTACAACGGACGTGTTTTCAAGTTAGACGAACACATCGACAGGCTGTACGACTCTGCACTGGCTATCGCACTTGATATCCCTTTGTCAAAAGAGGAAGTGAAAGAAGCGATCCTTGAGACCCTCAGGAAGAACAAACTGAAAAACGCATACATACGCCCAATTGTTTCAAGGGGCGTGGGTGATTTGGGGCTTGATCCACGTAAATGCCCGAAACCGAACATCTTTATCATATCACAGGAATGGGGCGCAATGTATGGTGACCTCTATGAAACGGGACTTACAGCAGTAACAGTCACAGTCCGCAGGAATGCACCGGATGCACTCTCACCGAACATCAAATCACTGAACTACCTGAACAATATACTTGGAAAGATCGAGGCAAATGAAAAAGGTGGCGACGAAGCTATTTTCCTCGATAACAATGGATACATTTCCGAAGGTTCGGGAGACAACATCTTTGTCATCAAAAATGGGAAGGTAGTAACCCCCCCAACCATCAATAACCTGAGAGGCATAACAAGAGCCGTGGCAATTGATCTATTAAAAGAAATGACATATCCGATAACTGAAGCAAATATCGGCCTGTTCGACCTCTACACAGCAGATGAGGTATTCGTAACTGGCACGGCTGCCGAGGCTGCACCCATCGTGAAGATAGATGGACGCCGTATAGGCAACGGAAAGCTAGGTCCAGTGACAAAGAAAGTTGTTGCAGCATTTTCCGAAGTAACACAGAATAGCGGCACTTCGATATAGACCGGAAATCCGGGATTTATCCTGATGGATAATCCAAATTTTTGTTTTATATCAGATCCACAAAAAGTTAATTAGCAATAACTGTCATTGTATTATTATATTCAAATCAATTTAGGTGTACAGATGGATAAAATGCTACTGGAAAACCTGAA
>CAZQWP010000027.1:1460-11176 GCA_964597005.1 uncultured Methanosarcinales archaeon
CAAGAAGAGTAGACGGGAATACAATGCATCGTAAAGAATTCCGTGAGCTTATATCAATTGAGGATGCTCGCCATCTTGTCAATGAAATTGCAGTTCAGCCTTCAAACGAATCCACACCGATTGAAAATGCGCTTGGATGTATCATCGCAGAAGATGTCGTATCCGATGTAGATGTTCCCTCTTTTAACAGAGCTGTGATGGATGGCTATGCGGTTTGTGCAAAAGATACTTATCAAGCCAGCGAGACCGGACCTGTTAAGTTAAAACTCATCGGCTCGATACCGGCAGGATGCACGGACAAATTTTCTGTTACCGAAGGCATTACAGTAGAAATTGCAACCGGTGCGCCTATTCCAGACGGTGCAGACGCGGTTCTGATGGTCGAACATACAGAACACGAAGATGACGATATTCGAGTCTACCGCCCGGTGCATACCGGAGAAAATATAATGCGTGCTGGTTCTGATATTATGCGGGGTGAGCGTGTGCTCCGGAAAGGCTCACGCATCAGTTCCCGTGAGATAGGTGTGCTTTCAGCGATCGGGAAACGGGAAATTCTCACCCGAAGCGTGAAAGTAGGTATAATCTCAACCGGAGATGAACTCATCCAGCCTGGCGAATCCCTTAAGGAAGGAAAGATATACGACACAAACACGTATGCTCTTGCTGCAAGTATCATGGAATGTGGTGGATTTCCCATCATGTATGGCATAGTCAGGGACGATGAGACGGAAATGACAGGTGCAATCGAGATTGCTGTCAGAGAATGTGATATTGTGCTCACATCCGGCAGTACCTCTGCGGGTGCAGGTGATATCATCTATAAAATAATCGAGGACAAAGGAACGACCCTTGCCCATGGCATCAATATCAAACCCGGAAAACCTGTTGTAATAGGACTGATATCCGATGTTCCAACCATTGGACTTCCCGGAAACCCCACCTCTGCACTTACTATCTTCAATGAACTGGTTGCCCCTATCATCCGGCGCGCTGTTGGAGCCGTAGAGAAACTGAGATCAATAACCAGCGCAATCTTGAATACCAGTTTTCGCTCAGAAGGAAGGCAACAGTTCCTCCCTGTGGGACTCGTGCGCGGAAAGGCATATCCAGCAGACAAGGGTTCGGGCGCAATAACCACCCTTGCTAATGCGGATGGTTTTATTGAGATACGGGCAGAGACCGAATTCATTGAAGCTGGAACACCTGTTGAGGTTACGCTCTTTGGTGATGTTTCGAAGCCTGATATCCTTTTAGTTGGAGGGTACTGCCCAGGTGTTGACCTGCTCGAGGATATGACCGAACTGAACTTCAGGGTGCTCAACACAGGCTCTAGCGGAGGGTTTAGTGCGATCTCAGCAGGTAATGCCGATATTGCAGGTGTCAACATGCCTGATAGTTCCGGTGAATACAATATACCGGTAATCAAAGGAATGGGACTTTTTGATGTGGTGCTTATCAAGGGCTACAGGCGTGAGCAGGGATTGATCGTCCGGCATGATTGTGATATTTCAGGACTTGAAGATATTATCGGTAAACGGCTTATCAACCGCAACCGGGGTTCAGGAACCCGTGCAATTCTGGATTTGAAATTAAGGGAACTTGCCGGACAAAAAGGTATGTCTCATCGCGAGCTGACACAATCGATCATTGGATATGATTCCGGTGCAAAGACACACCGAGCGGTTTGCGATGCGGTCAAAAATGGACGCTCAGATGCAGGTTTTGGTTTGCGTGCCCTGGCTGATGAAGCCGGATTGAAGTTTATTAAAGTTGCTGTTGAAGAGTATGATTTTCTGGTCCAGAAGGATCTCTTTGAAATTGATGAGATAAAGGCACTGGTTGAGTGCCTGACCAGCAAGGAATTTTCAGAGCGACTTCCCGATGGGATTTTTGTTTATGAGCGGACTGGGGAAATCGTTTCTGACCTTTAAAGCATAACTTTTATAACATATAAAATATACAAACTATTCTCCTAATGACAGCAAATCGGGAAAGCCTTTTTACATTTGAAGTTATGGTTGGTGAAGATGGGCATACAGGATGATATAAAATCAGTGGAAGATGAGATACGGAAGACACCTTACAACAAGGCTACTTCACATCATATCGGACGCCTTAAGGCAAAACTTGCACGCCTGAGGGAAGATGTTGAAAAACTGTCCTCGTCCAAGTCAGGAAGTGATGGTTATTCCGTGCGAAAGTCAGGGGACGCTACAGTGGTTCTTGTGGGATTCCCTTCTGTTGGAAAATCAACGCTTCTCAATAAGCTCACTGGTGCCAATTCCGAGGTAGGGATATATGAGTTCACAACCCTTGATGTAGTTCCAGGAGTGCTTGATTACAGGGGTGCTACAATACAAATACTGGATGTTCCCGGATTGGTGAAAGGTGCAGCATCAGGACGTGGACGTGGCAAAGAGGTTATTTCGGTAGTCAGGAACTCGGATCTGGTGGTCTTTATACTGGATGTTTTCCAGACTCAACATTACAATGTTTTGATGCAGGAACTGTACGATGCCGGGATCCGGATAAACACACAACCACCAGATGTCACCATCAAGAAAATGTACCGTGGTGGAATCATCATCAGTTCTACTCTGGAACTGGACCTTTCCCCTGACCTTATAAAAGCAGTACTGAACGAGTACAGGATACACAATGCACATGTTCTAATAAGGGACAACATCACTGTGGACCAGTTGATAGATGCCGTTATCGGCACCAGGGTTTATGTGCCTGCGATAACGCTTATCAACAAGGTTGACCTGGCATACGAAGACCTAATTGAGGAAGATAGGAGCAAGTTCCCAGAGGCAATCCTGATATCCGCAGACAGGGAAGAGAACCTTGAATCCGTGAAAGCTGCAATTTTTGATGCCCTGAACTTTATCAGGGTTTACTTGAAACCGCGGGGTGAGCCTGCAGATCTGGATGAACCCATGATCGTAAGAAATGGCACCACTGTGGGAGACGTCTGCGATAAGCTTCACCGTGATTTTAAGCGGAAGTTCAGGTATTCCCATATATGGGGTAATTCTGCAAAACACCCCGGACAGAGAGCAGGACTTGACCACATGCTGTGTGATAAGGACATATTGACCCTGCTAATCCAGAAATGAGATTGTACTCATTCCCCAGGATATGATATTAAGAAGCCGACATGAATTTAAGCCCAAGCACCCCGGTAAAGATCAGCAATATGCAGACAATCCTGCCTACATCACAGGACTCGTCAAATAATAGGACACCCAGTATGGCAGTGCCAAGTATTCCCATACCTGTCCACACAGCATATGCCGTGCCCAGAGGCAGGGTCTTCACTGCCTGACAAAGAAAATAGAAACTCAGGATCATAAAGGCTGCCGTGATAAGGGTCGGGTATATTCTGGTGAAGCCTTCTGTATACTTCATGCCAACCGCCCAGCCAGCTTCAAAGAGACCGGCAATGAAAAGGTAGAACCACTCCATTCAGTCTTCCGCCTTACTATAATTAACCATCAAGCAATTTTTTAAGATAATCGATACGGTCCTCACCTAAACGTGTCTGCCCCCTGAACCTGGCTACCCTAACTCATCTTAAAACCAAGTATTTCCGCAAGTTCAATACCCTCGCCAATCTCGGACAACTGATCAAAAGCTTCTTCCTTGCTGATATATTTCTCAGTCCTTGCACTATCCGCCTGTTCGATCTTGATAGTAATCTCGTTCTTGACGTATCCCCTTTCAATGCATTCCCGGATAATCTCTCCGTAACGTTCGGCAATGAATTTCAAGCAGTCGAACACCACATTGTTCTTGACAGCATCCTCACCATCGAGAAGAACTTTTTCCAGTGTCTGTGACCTTATATATATCTCAATATACGTCTTAAGTTCGTTCAGCAAAGTTGTGACATCTTCCAGCTTTAGCGACTTGATAAGAGTGTTGTCTGCTGTGATATCGTTACCATCATAATAAACATGGTATGTTGCATCATCACGGCTTACCTTGAATGTATGCTCTGATTTCTTGTTCTCAAAAACAGCATCTATATGCTCATCACCTTCATGGTTGAACGATACTACAACAAAATCAGACACGTCCACCATTTTAACCTTATTTTCCTTGTGTAACAGTCCTGATTTTATCCACGTAGGCAGGAACAGGTTACCAGACACCTCCTGTACTGTCAGCACTTCATTAACAAAAGAAAGATCGGATTGATATTCCATACCAGCTATAGATGCCCGCAATTTACCCTTAAGTAAACCATTATCCATTGATGCTGTGTATTTTTTTTCGGCACCGTAAACACTGGCTTCAAAAAAGGGGCTGAGTGCGGATATTATCTCTGATTCCACACGCAGGATTTCATGTTCTAATACCTTTTTTCTTCGTTTGAAGTCTTCCTTCAGATTCACCCGGTTCTTAGTAGCAAGTGTGGCGCATTTATCAAGCAGGGTATTCCGGCATTCAAGTATTTCCCTTGCCTCCACATCTTTTGAAATATTATCAATAAAGTTTATTACATCATTTTCGAACTTATCCAGATCATTGAGCCTTTTTTCTATAGATAATGTCTCTGTTTTTGTCTCATCGTTCATCTCGATTGCCAGATTTTCAAGAGAAAGCACTTTCTTAGCAACTTCGATAAAATCCCGCAAGTCCTGAATAAAGTCCCGCTGAACTGGTAGGTCCACAGAATCCTGAAATGTGTATTTCATTAAAATCTCCATATATTGATAAGTTCAATTATTCATTATCTATGAACCATTAAATAGATTACGAAAAATTTGGAATGGAAACTACTATAGTATACTCCTGACAGGTGCAAGAATAAAGTTCATATATTTCGCAGCCCCGTTCTTCAGATCCATGGGATGGAGTGCACCCGATCCAAATACTTCTTCAAGTTCTTCAATGGTTTTGCATCTCATGATCCCACCATACTTTTCAGGCCGTTCGAAAACAACCTCATCGTAACGTGGAAATATATGGTACTTGAAAAACTCAAGGACCGGATTGTCCTCAATAACGCCTAGCGGACAGAACGCTTTTTTAAGTTTTTTGTATATCATATCTTCCGTGTCATCCACCGAAATGTAGTTCTCGCTGGAAGATGACATCTTTTTTCCGTCAAGCCCCAGAAGTATCGGCGTATGTATGCAGATGGGAGCCCTGTACCCGAACGACGGTAAACCTTCCCGCGCAAGCATGTGGATCTTTCTCTGGTCAATCCCGCCCACTGCCACATCAATACCAAGCATTGCAATGTCTATGGACTGCATAATAGGATACACCATCTGGGAAACCTTCGGGTCCTTCATTTTCCGCCCTACTTCATCCATGCTCCGCTTTGCCCTGTTCAGCGAAGTGAGTCGTGTGAGTTTAAGAACGTTTAGCATATAATCAGGATTCAGCTGGAAATCCGACCCATAGACAAATTTCGTTTTCTCGCTGTCAAGACCCAGTGCAATAAAACAGCGTTTGTTGTAATCCGCAGTCTCACGTACCTCTTCAAGGGTTCCTTTCTGGTTCAGGTAGGCATGCATATCGGCAAGCAGTACGGTGATCTCAAATCCGGCATTCTGAAGATCGAGCAGTTTGTTCACTGTCAGCACATGTCCCATGTGTATCTTGCCGCTCGGTTCATACCCTACGTATGCCGTGGGGTTTTCCTTGGTGGCAAGCAAATCCATAAGTCCTTCTTCAGTAACTATCTCCTGCACGTTTCTTTTTATCAGTTCAAGTCTGTCCATGGGTTCACCGCATGTATAATCGTGTTGTGGTTTAAATGGTTTTGGTTGTCAGATCCATTACAAAAGATCCTTAAGATAACTTTTCTTCTCGCGGGATAATATCATCCAAAAATGCCCTGCCATCTTCAGATTCAAACACTGGGCCATGCCAGTTCTGAACCACTCTGGTTCTGGTTGTGGTTGTTCTTTCATTGAGAACCGGATTAAAACCGGTAACATCATATTCATCTTTATGAACCACTATGCCCCGGCGCTGCCATGCCGGTACCTTGGCAAGGTTTATTCCCCGTTTGAAAAGCAGTTCATGGATATCACTTCCTTTTTTGCCCATCAGGAACGCGGCAGCATCGGCTTCGCTTAATCCCTCTGAACGCATTGTGTAATACCCATAGGAACTAATACAATTCCGCCATGCTTCACGCTGGCGCCAAATCATATAATCATAGATATGGTCAAAATTTACTGGCAGTATACGCGAGTCAAAAGAAACTGGCTCATCCAGTTTGAGCAGCATGGTCAGAGCACTGCTCATGAAACTCGGAATTACCGAGTCAAGCTTTTCAATGCGACCGTCAAAAGGCACGTCCTGAAACAGAATATTGATCTCATCGGAGAACGTGTATGCAAACACCGGACTCAGACCGCTTTTCTTAAACAGAAGTTCAGCTACATTTGCCATTGCAGATGCGAACCTTTTGTCATACGGTTTTTCAAAATTGAGACGTAACAAGGTGTTTTTGAAATTCCTGCCGTCAACGCGTATAATTACCGGAGGGACACAGCGCAGATCAGCATAGATCTCTCGCTTTTTCATAAGCTTTACTACTCTTGCTCTGCTTGTTTTTCAGTTTTTTTGAATTTACTGACAACATCTCTGATTAAAACAATGTCTCCTGTGGTCACAACCCATCGATACGGTATGATAATCCCTTTGGTCGCAACGTCGAAAAAGTCGCGGTTAACGTTTGATGCTGCAATACCCGTAACTTTTCGTTCGTTTGCATCAAGTACCACATCGCTTACTTTTCCAATGTATGTTCCAGCATCTGTGTAAATGTTAAGTCCAAACAGTGATGTTATCTCTGCGCGCATGATATCCCCGATCAGTTTTATTTTCCTTCTATTTGAATGAAAGTGAATCTATAGAAAAATACATATGATTATACATATAGCTTATGAATTGTCCGTCCTGAACCTCGGAAATCACAGATTTAGTTTTGCAATCCCTTCACGCACAGATGCAGCCGATTTTGCAAGAGCTTGATACTGACTTTCTGAAAGTTCCAGTTCGATGATCTCTTCCACACCTTTTTTGCCAAGTTTCACCGGCACTCCAAGGTATATCTCGCTCTCGTTGTATTCGCCCTGCAAATACGCGGCTGCAGGAAGTATTCGTTTTGAATCCCTGACCACTGCCTCCACCATTTTGGTAACGGATGCCGAGGGTGCATAAAATGCACTGCCGGTCTTGAGGTATTCGACAATCTCTGCACCGCCGTTGATCGTCCTCTGAACAAGTCGCCCGATCGCCTCCTCAGGCATGAGTTCTGATATTGGGATTCCGGACACGGTCGTATACTGGGGCAGCGGGACCATGGAATCTCCATGCCCCCCGAGTACCATTGCATCAACATCCCGTACCGAACAACCAAGTTCCATTGAGATGAATGTCGCAAACCGGCTGGAATCGAGCACGCCGCTCATGCCAAATACCCGGTTCGGGTCAAATCCGGTTGCTTTCAAGGCTACATAAGTCATGATGTCAAGTGGGTTAGTGACAGTGATGACCACCGCTTTCGGGGCATATTCTGCGATATTCTGACATACCTCTTTTGTAATCTTTCCATTGATAGCCAGCAGATCATCGCGGCTCATACCCGGTTTTCTGGCAATTCCTGCGGTAATGACCACTACATCGGAACCTGCAATATCAGCATAATCGGTCGTTCCGACTACGTTATAATCATAGCTCATCACAGGAGCAGCCTGCATAAGATCAAGTGCTTTTCCCTGCGGCAACCCCTCAACAACATCTGTCATGACAATGTCGCCAAGTTCAAGTTCTGCAAGACGCTGGACTGCGGTGGCGCCCACATTTCCTGCGCCGATAACTGTGATTTTTGTCATTTACTAAAACACCCTGTGAATGGATTCCTTTTATATGTGCTGCATAGTAACACTGGAACCTTAATAATATTTTGCCCACTAGTATGTGGCTATCATGCATATTACTAATATGCAACAGGAAAACGTCTATAGGAACAAAAGGACAATCATCGACCAAGATAATCTCTTAGCCTGTCCATCCCTTCACTGATGTTTTCAACACTGTTAGCATATGAGAAACGCAAATATCCTTCTGCCCCTTCACCGAAATCGATTCCTGGCGTCACTGCCACACCTGCTTCTTCCAAAATGCGCCTGCTGAGTGTAAGTGAATCCAGACCGAACTCCCGCGCATCTGCGAGGACATAGTATGCTCCGGATGGTTCATTTCTCACCACAAAGCCAATCTCCTTGAGGCGTTTTAAGAGATACCGTCTCCTTTTGCCATAGGTTGCGACCATCTCTTTCACATGCTCCTGCGGACCACGCAGTGCTGCGATCCCGCCTCTCTGGACGAAACTGTTGGCACATATAAAGAAATTCTGCTGAATCTTCTGCAGCGGCCTGACATAATCCGGCGGTGCGATCAGGTATCCCAGCCTCCAACCTGTCATGGCATACAGCTTGGAAAAACCATTAAGCACAAAAGAGTTATCGGTATATTCTAAAATAGTGTGGTCTTCCCCTTCATACACAAGACCCTGGTATATCTCGTCCGATATCACAGGTATATCACCTGCAACTTCGGACAACCTCTTAAGTTCCGTGGAGGACATCACCTGACCCGTGGGATTGGATGGTGAATTGATGAGTATTGCCTTTGTCTTCTGACCCAGTCGCTGCTTGACAGCATCGGGTTCCAGTCTGAAACCGTTCTCAGCGGTATGCACATACACCGTCTTTCCGTCCATATAGTCAACGAAATTGGGGTAGCATGCATAATGGGGGTTCATCATCATTACCTCATCACCAGGATCCAGCAACCCCATGAACACCAGCAGTAGTGCTGGGCTGGTCCCTGATGTAACAATCACCTGATCCGGCTTCAGGTCAAGGTTGAACTTGCTGTTGTAATTTTCGGATATTGCCTCCCGCAATTCCGGCAGACCCTGACTGTGGGTATATTTTGTCTCGTCTGCTTTCATGGCAGCATATGCTGCCTCACAGATATGGGGTGCTGTTGGAAAATCTGGCTCTCCGATCTCAAGATGGATGATAGTCCTGCCGGAACGTTCCAGTTCCTGTGCCCTCTCAAGTACCTCCATTACATGAAATGGAGGTATATTTTTAGCTTTCCGGGATAACATGGCTCCAACTTAAGTGTTCAATATTCTTATAAGCTATGGCGCGTATCTGATAAATCTTTGAATCCCAAGTCACTATTTTCATAATTCGATCCAAAAAATGTGTTACAAATAATTGCACCCAACTTTCAATCTGATGCACACAAATACATGAAATTTTATCAAAAAATGCGAGAAACAGAACCAAAAGACTACATTAAAAGAAAACATATATATACTTAGATGCAAATATTCGTAAACGGTAGTCATATACAGGTTCCGAGGTATTATCATGGCTGAAACAAGAAACTTTGTATTAAGAGATAAGAAAGGAGACGAACATGGTGTGTTCACTGGCAAACAGCCAAGACAGGCTGCATTAAAAGTGGCAAACCGTCAAAAAGGAACAAAATCCAAACCTGAAACTATCAGGCTTCGGGAGCGTGGGACAAGGAAAGTTCATGTTTTCAAAGGCTGGAAAGAGGTTGTTGCTGCACCAAAGAACAAACCAGCATGGATGCCAGATAAGATCAGTAAACCCTTCGTGAAAAAAGTCGGCATCGAAAAACTTGAAAAAATATAATTG